>CAZJWT010000001.1:0-34375 GCA_964550005.1 uncultured Clostridia bacterium
ATCTGGATACGTCACGGGGATGTAAACCAATAGTGGGCTCATCGAGAATATAGATCACTCCCACCAGGGATGACCCAATCTGGGTTGCCAGATGAATTCTTTCTGCCTCTCCGCCAGCTAAAGTAGCTGCCGGTCGGTCAATCGTAATGTAGTCCAAACCCACATTGATAAGGAAAGAAAGCCTCTTCTTAATCTCTTTTAGTACTTCCCGGGCAATAAGCGCCTCAGTTGGGGAAAGAGAAATTTTATTGAAAAATCCTTGAGCCTCTTTGACAGAAAGTGCAGCTATATCTGCAATAGACTTGTCCTGGACGGTAACAGCCAAGCTCTCCTTTTTGAGCCTTTTGCCCTGACAATCTGGACAGACCCTTGTAGTCATATACTTATTAGAAATCTCTTCACGCACGAAATCAGACTCGGTCTGGTGATAGCGCCTCTCGAGCTGCGTAATCACTCCCTCAAAAGGCTCTCCTGACTCATAGATTTCATCTGGAGAACCGTAAAGGAGTATGTTTTGATACTTCTCGGGAAGCTTTTTGAAAGGTGTGTCCAGACTGAAACCATAATATTCACTGACGTCTTCAAGCATCTCATAGTAATAGTTTCTGGCAGCCCATTTCCAGCGGTGGCGTCGTGTTGTAATTGGACTGCTCCAAGGAATTAATGCTCCCTCATTTACAGAAAGGCTCTTATCAGCCACAACAAGGTCTGGATCTATTTCGGTCTTCGTTCCCAGCCCAGAGCAACTGGGACAGGCACCATAGGGAGAATTAAAAGAGAAACTGCGGGGAGATATTTCACCCATGCTTATCCCACAATGAGGACAAGCGTTGTGGACGCTAAAAAGAGTAGAGCGCTCTCCAGGAGTATCTATTAGAACCACTCCCTGAGCAAGTTTTAAGGCGGTTTCAATAGAATCGGTAAGCCTCGTCTTCACTTCAGGCCGAGTCACAAGGCGGTCAACAACCACTTCAATATTATGCTTTTTGTTCTTGTCTAATCTAACTTCCTCTTCCAGGCCGTAAATTTTCCCATCAACTCTTACCCTCACATATCCTTCCTGGCGAATCCTCTCAAAGAGTTCTCTATAAACCCCCTTCCTTCCCCTTACAAGTGGCGCCAGGACCTGAATCCTGGAACCCTCAGGGAAGTTCAAAACCTGTTCCACTATCTGTTGAGAAGTCTGGGGAAGGATCTCCCTTCCACATTTAGGACAATGTGGATGACCTACCCTGGCAAAAAGAAGTCTCAGGTAATCATAAACTTCAGTAAGTGTCCCCACGGTAGAACGGGGGTTTCGACTGAGACCTTTCTGCTGGATAGCTACAGTAGGAGAGAGACCTATAATCTGGTCAACATCTGGCTTCTGCATCTGACCCAGAAACTGTCGAGCATAAGCAGAAAGCGACTCCACATATCTCCTCTGTCCTTCGGCATAGATGGTATCGAAAGCGAGAGAAGACTTCCCCGAACCTGAGAGGCCAGTTATGACCACAAGTTTATTGCGAGGAATTTCCAGATTTATATTTTTTAAGTTGTGCTCTCTGGCACCCTTGATTATGATTTTGTCTTGCGCCATCACTATCTACCTTCTCTCTATAAAAAATATATCAAATTCTATTCCACGACGCGTAGGGGGAAAACTCCGTGGCAGCCCAAATAAAGGGCGGGCACAGAGTCCCGCCCCTACGCTTTGCCGCTACATGAAGGAATTTAGACGTCTTGACTGGGGGTTCGTTATTTAGGTGGCTTCTTTTGAATAATTGTGTCCTTTTGCCAGTGGAGGTCATCCCTTGATGGGCAATCAAGGTTATAGTGTAGACCACGACTCTCTTTACGCTGAATAGCAGAGTTGATAATTAGCTGTCCCACCGTTGCAATATTGCGTAGCTCGATCAGGTCGCTAGTAATAATAAAATCCCAATAATAGTCCTGGATTTCCTTCTGGAGAAGTTCAATGCGGCGCTTAGCTCGCTCCAAGCGCTTTTTCGACCGAACTATCCCCACATAATTCCACATCAACCTTCTAATTTCGTCCCAGTTATGGCTTACCATTACAGCTTCATAGCTATCAACAGCATGTCCTATGTCCCAGGTAGAAATTCGTGGGAAAGATATTTTTTCTTCTGCCACACACTTTGCCTGCTGACTAGCTCTGTCAGCAAAGACCAGCGCCTCCAAAAGGGAATTGGAAGCCAAGCGATTGGCACCGTGTAAACCAGTACAGGCGACTTCTCCCACAGCATAGAGCCGTTTAAGACTTGTCCGACCATTACTATCAGTTAGAACCCCGCCACAAATGTAATGTGCTGCAGGAACTACGGGAAGCGGTTCTCTGGTCATATCAAAACCGAACGAGCGACATTTCCTGTAAATGTGGGGAAACCTTTTCTTTATGAATTCCGGGCTTCTATGTGTGATATCCAGAAAGACACAGTCATCGCCCCTTTTTTTCATTTCGTGGTCGATTGCACGGGCAACTATATCCCGGGGAGCCAGTTCCTTCTGTGGATGGTATTTGTGCATAAAAGGCGAGCCATCTTTCAATCTCAAAATCCCCCCTTCTCCCCTCACAACCTCTGAAATGAGGAAAGACTTTGCTTCTGGATGGTAAAGGCACGTGGGATGAAACTGCATAAATTCCATGTTCGCAATCTTGGCCCCTGCCCTGTATGCCATGGCTATTCCATCCCCTGTAGCCACATCCGAATTACTGGTATATAGGTAGACCTTTCCCGCACCACCAGTGGCAAGAAGAGTGACCTTAGCGAGGAAAGTGTAAACTACTTTTTTCTTAATGTCCAGGACATAGGCTCCCAAACATTCTCCCTCTCTTACAATAAGGTTTACTGCAATTAAGTTTTCGTTTGTAATTATGTTACTATTTCCCTTAACACGCTTAGCCAAGGTCTTTTCTACCTCTTCTCCAGTCAGATCGGCAGCATGGATTATCCTTCTTTTGGAATGGCCACCTTCACGAGTGAGGTCATATTTTGTCTTATCTTTCTCCCATAAAGTAAAATTTACTCCCCAATTAATTAAATCTCTTACCCTATCTGGGCCATTTTTCACCACTATTTCAACTACATCCGGATGGCAAAGACCATCCCCGGCAACCAAAGTGTCCTGAATGTGTGCGTCAAATGAGTCCTCCTGACTCCAGACCGAAGCTATTCCTCCCTGAGCATACTTTGTGTTAGACTCCTCAATTTCTCTTTTGGTTACTACTGCCACTTTTCCCCATGTGGCAACTTTAAGGGCAAAGCTCAAGCCGGCTACGCCACTTCCTATCACTAAAAAATCGGTCTTTACTTCCATGATTTTCCTCTAAGCGTTGAACAATTTGGAATCGTCGCTACTTTGCACGGTTAAAACCGTGCCTACAAAACCTCTCCCGATGCACTCTTATTGTAGGCACAGATTCAATCTGTGCATAATCTCTTCTTCAGTCCTTACTGCCAACCTTCAGGTCTAACATCTTCTTTATGCCTTGATAAGCCTTCACTCTAGTTTCTTCGGGGACCTTAATAAGGTAGTTCATCTCTTTGAGGGAATGGCGAACTTTCTCTAAAGTGTGGTATTTCATGTTGGGACATACCATCTTTTCGCTGGCAGGATAGAATCTCTTATCTGGATTCTCTTTTCTCAATCGGTGTAACATACCGATTTCCGTGCCGATTATTAACTCCTTGGCAGAAGTTTCTCGGGCAAAACTTAGTATGCCGCTTGTTGAGGCAACCTCGTCAGCCAAATCTAATACTTCCTCCAGACACTCCGGGTGGGCAACAAACTTTGCCTCTGGATGAGCTCTCTTAACATTCAGGACATCTTCCTTCCTCAATACTTCATGTGTTGGACAAAAACCTTCCCAGCAGATTAACTCTTTACTGGTGGAGCGACCCACCCAGTGACAAAGATTTCTATCAGGGACAAAAATAATCTTTTCTTGAGTAAGAGAATTGACCACTTTTACTGCATTTGCCGAAGTGCAACAGATATCGCTTTCCGCTTTTACCTCTGCCGAAGAGTTGACGTAACAGACCACTGACGCTTGGGGATGGTCCTGCTTTAACATCTTCAGTGTCTCTCGAGAAATCATATCTGCGAGAGGACATCCGGCCCTCAAATCGGGCAGGAGAACATTCTTTTCTGGTGAAAGAATGGCGGCTGTTTCAGCCATAAACAAAACCCCGCAAAAGACTATAGTGTCTGCGTCAGTGGCAGCTGCTTTCCGGCTCAGTTCCAGAGAATCGCCAACGAAATCGGCAATATCTTGAATCTCCCCTATCTGATAATTATGGGCGAGAATTACCGCATTTCTTCTAAGTTTCAGCTCTTCAATTTCTCTTAAAATTTCTTCCCTACTTTCCACTTTTTTACCTTTGTAGTAAGGCAGAGCTTCGTTCTGCCGCTACAATATTGAAAAGATAGTTCGTGAGAAGAACTTCTGGAATTTTAGCCAAAAATCGGAGATTGTAGCAGCAAAGCGCTGTCATTGCGAACGAAGTGAAGTCCCGATTTATCGGGACCACGCCCCGATTTTCAATCGGGTCTCGCAATGACATCATTATACCGCACAGTTCAGTCTCGGGCTACATTCGTTTCACAAGCATGTTATCAATTAATCTGGTCTTGCCAATCCAAACAGCCAGAGCAACCAAAACCGTTCTTCCCGGTCTTATCATCTTCATATCTTCTAAGGTTTCAGGGTTAACAATTTTTATGTAATCTATTTTAGCGTAGGGTTCTCTCTGAATAATTTCTTCTGTTTCAGAAATTACATCTGGAACGGAATTTCCAGCTTTTATCAACTGTTTCGCACGCTTTAGCGCTCCATATAATGAGAGAGCCTCCTTTCTCTCCTGAGAAGAGAAGTAGGAATTACGAGAACTCATTGCTAATCCATCTGGCTCACGAACAATGGGGCATTCTCTAATCTCGATCTCCATATTTAAATCCTGAACCATCCTCTTTATAATTTTTAGTTGCTGATAGTCCTTCTGTCCGAAATAGGCAACGTGCGGTTTCACAATATTGAATAATTTACAGACCGCTGACGCCACACCCCTGAAATGTCCTGGCCGGGACAGTCCACAAAGCACTTTTGATAACCTCTCCACTTCCACATAGGTAGAATATCCTTCCCCGTACATTTCGGAAACAGAAGGATAGAAAATTATGTTTACACCTTCCCTTTGAGCAAGCAATCTATCTTTCTGGAAAGGACGGGGGTACCTCCTGTAATCTTCTCCAGGCCCGAACTGCGTAGGGTTAACAAATATACTCATAACCACGATATCATTTTCTCTCCTTGCTCTTTGCATCAGAGAAAGGTGACCCTGGTGGAGTGCTCCCATTGTGGGAACGAAACCGATGGACTTCCCTTCTTCCCTTAGCCTATCAGCAACCTTTTGCATTATCGAAATTTTCCTGATTATTCTCATTCTTCTCCTAAAAAGTAAAAAGGGGTCAGAGTCATTTTTGGAGTCATTTTTGCCTCAAGGAAGCCTTACCTCTGAATTGTCTTTTAACTCTCCCAATAATTCCCGAATACTCTTGTTCAACACCGGGTGAACCAATTCCGGGGCAATCTCTTCCAGGGGAACAAGAACAAATCTCCTCTTGTGTAGTTCAGAATGGGGAATCTGTAATTCTTTACCATTCAGGATCTTATCTCCATAAAAGAGTATATCTAAATCGATTATTCTCGGTCCCCATTTGATCTCCCTTTCCCTCCCCATCAACTTTTCTATCTTTTCAAGCCTCTTCCAGACTCTTCTGGGAGAGAGTTCTGTCTTCCCCTTCACTACGGAGTTCAGGAACCAACCCTGCTCTTCGTAGCCCATGGGCTCTGTCTCATATATGGACGACTCCTTTACAATTTCTATGCCTTGTTCTTTCATCAACTCAATTGCTTTTCTAATATTTTCTAATCGGTTTCCTAAATTGGAACCCAGACCAATATAAATCTCTTGTTTTACCATTTAATCCTTCTTAGCCTCTCAATTGCCTCTTTTATCCTCTTCTCATCCACCGTCAAAGAAAAGCGCACATACCCTTCTCCAGAGGGACCGAGTGCGTTGCCCGGGGTAGAGAGAATACCTATCTCCTCCAAAAGATTCTCCACACACTGGAGCGAGGAATAGCCTTCCGGGACCTTTGCCCAAATGTAGAATGTAGCCTCTGACCTTTTGACTCTCCAGCCAGTTTTCTCCAATCCTTCACTTAAGAGGTTGCGGCGCCTCTCGTATATACGACGCATCTCATCCACGCAGTCTTGGGCTCCATTCAAAGCCTCAATCGATGCAGCCTGAATAGCACCAAAAACGCCAGAATCGATATTCTCCTTCACCGAGGAGAGGCCTTTGAGTATAATCCGGTTCCCACAAGCCCAACCGATACGCCAGCCTGTCATATTGTAAGTTTTGGATAGAGAATGAAATTCAATCCCCACTTCCTTTGCACCTGGGAGTTCCAGGAAACTTATAGGTTTCCTTCCCTCATAATATATCTCTGAATAGGCCGCATCATTTACCACAACGATATTGTATTTTCTTGCAAATTCGATTACTCTTCTGAAAAAATCTCTATTGGCACAGGCTGCAGTGGGATTGTTCGGATAGTTGATAAACACCATCTTGCTTTTTGTTGCTATTTCTTCCGGAATTGAATCCAAATCTGGCAGAAAACCATTTTCTTCCAATAAGGGCATAAAGTAGGGGGTACCTCCGGCAAAGATAGTCCCTATCTTATAAACAGGATAGGCTGGTTCCGGACAGAGAACCACGTCACCCGGATTAACAAATGCCAGGTGAATGTGTCCAATCCCTTCCTTGGAACCGATTAGAGCATGGACTTCGTTCTCGGGATCCAATTCTACGCCAAAACGGACTTTATACCAGCGGGCAATTGCCTTACGAAATTCTAACAGTCCCGAACCAAAAGGGTATCTGTGGTATTTGGGTTCATCTATAGCCCTCTTCATAGCGTCTCTAATATGCTGAGGTGTGGGTAGGTCTGGATCCCCCACACCCAGATCTATGATATCTATTCCCCGTTGAATAGCCTGTTTTTTCTTTCGGTCAATCTCGACAAAAACGTAAGGTGGTAACTGGGATAACCTCTCGGAATAACCGAATTTCATCTTTTACTTCCTTTCAACCCCAAGAAGTCCTCCATATCGTAAAATCCTGGCGGCTGCTTGACAATCCATTTTGAAGCCTCCACCGCTCCTCTGGCAAAGCAGTCTATGCTGTGCGCCCGATGGGTTAACTCCAGCCTCTCACCCTTTCCAGCAAAAATGACAGTATGCTCTCCCACAATATCTCCAGCCCTTACAGCATGCATTCCTATCTCCTGGGGCTTTCGTGGCCCGACCATACCTTTGCGTCCGTAAACCCCTGCTTCTTTAAGATCTAAGTTTAGTGCTTGAGCGATGTTCTCTCCCAATTTCGCTGCTGTGCCCGAAGGTGCGTCCTTCTTCCGATTATGGTGGGTTTCAATAATCTCTACATCGTAACCTTTAAGCACCCTTGCTACACCCTCTACCAATCTAAATAGAAGATTTACTCCCAGACTCATGTTCGGAGCCATAAGAAGAGGAATGCTTTTTGCTTTCTCTATGACCAACTTCTTCTCTTCTTCTGTGTGGCCGGTAGTACCGATGACCATAGCCTTCTTGAACCTTGAGGCGATTTCTAAATTCTCCAAACTCGCCTGTGGATTTGTAAAGTCAATGACCACTTCTGCTCCATTAATGATCTTCTCCAGATTATCGGTCATCTTAACCTTCGGTGTGACTTGAGTTCCTAAAGCCTTATGACCTTTTGCCTCAATAGCCCCTATCAGTTCTGTATTTTCATCCTGGCTGAGAATATCAATAATTCTTTTACCCATTTTCCCACAGGCACCGCAGACAATTACTTTAACCATAATTCCCCCTAAAATACGAATCTCAAATTTCAAATTATAAATTTCAAATTACGGGCATAAAGCCCTACACTACCATACTAATTTCAAATTTCAAATTTCAAATCTCAAATTTCAAATTACAAATTTCAGATTATGGGTATGAAGCCCTACACGACAACACAATATCTCACTTAGATAAGTTTATAATCCCTCAGTGTGGTCTTTAACTTTGCAAGATTTTCTTCAGACATCTTACATAGGGGTAACCTGATTTCGTCTGAAATCATTCCCATAAGGCTCATTGCTGTCTTAACAGGAATTGGATTTGTCTCATAAAACATTGCACCAAAGAGAGGAAACATCTTCAAGTGCATCTCCCTGGCTTTCTTAATGTCTCCTCTATTAAAGGCTTCCACAAGACCCGCCATCTTTTCGGGCACAATATTGGCAGTTACGGAAATTACTCCTTTGCCGCCAACAGCCATGATGGGAAAAGTCATAGCATCATCCCCGGAGAGAACATCGAAATCTTCTCCACACTCCCTCACAATCTGGCTTACCTGACTAATATCGCCGCTGGCTTCTTTCAATCCCACAATGTTCCTAATCTTAGCCAATTTCGCCACGGTAGAAGGAAGCATGTTGACGCCAGTTCGTCCCGGCACATTATACATAACAATAGGAACATCCACAGCTTCGGAAACTTCTTTAAAATGTAAATAGAGACCATTCTGGGTTGGCTTATTGTAATATGGCGTTATCACCAAACACCCATCAGATCCCACTTTCTTAGCAAATCGGGTCAGTTCAATTGCTTCCGTCGTGTTATTGGAACCCGTGCCGGCAATAACTTTCACGCGGCCATTGACTGCCTTAACCACAGTCTCGATGACTAACCTATGTTCCTCGTGAGAAAGAGTTGCAGATTCTCCCGTGGTTCCACAAGGAGCAATTCCCGATGTGCCCTTATTAACATGAAACTCAACCAGTTCTTCAAGCTTATCCACATCAACCCGATTATTCTTGAACGGTGTCACCAGTGCCACATAGGAACCCGAAAACATCCCCGCACCTCCCTATTAAAATTTCAAATTTCAAATTTCAAATTTCAAATTTCTAACCTCTACTCTTATTGGGCGACCACGGAGTGTCGCCCCTACAACTTCCTGTCCCGTTTAAAGCGAGCGGATTTGATGAAGCGAGCATTAGAATTTTTAGCCAAAAATCGAAGATTAGAGTCTAGTCCCGCAAAGACGGGGCAGACTCCTGAGATTTTTGGCGGTGGTCAAAGACCAAAAAATTGTCAGCGAGCAAAAACCAAATCCCGAGCTACTTCCCCTTTGTAAACTATTCTGACTTCTCCCTCAAGCCAAACACCTTTGAACTTCTCTATTCCTCCTGTATCTTTTTCCATTACATATTCTACTTTTAAGGTCTCACCGCCTCGAGTATGAACTTCAACAGGAGAGGATACTTTACTCTGTAAGCCTGAAACCAAAGCCGACGCAACAGCACCCGTACCACAGGCAAGAGTCTCCGCCTCTACTCCTCGCTCATATGTTCTGATATAAATTGAGTTCCTCCCTTGCAAAGTAACGAAATTTACATTCGCCCCGGAGGGAGTAAATCTTTGATGGCAACGGATCATCCGTCCCAAACTCTCCACATTAACCTTCTCCAGAGCAGGAACAAAAATCACGACATGGGGAACACCAACATTGATAAAGTTAACTTTTTGAGATCCACGTGGCTTAAATGGAATTTTAAAATTTAGCTTTATATCGAAGGGAGTGCTCAATCTCACTTTCACCTTCTTTCCTTTAACCCATGCCTCCACATTTCCCGCTTTGGTCTCCATAATTGCCTTTGGAGAAGCAATTCCTTTAATAAATGCGAACCTGGCAAGGCACCTGGCACCATTACCACACATTTCCGGCTCACTACCATCTGGATTGAAAATTCGCATCCTGTAGTCAGCCTTCTCTGCTCTTTCCAGAACGATTAGACCATCAGCGCCAATTGAAAAGCGCCTCTGGCATAGATTGACTGCGAGTTTAGAGAGGGCACGAGGGAGTATCCTCTTCCTATTGTCAATAATTATGAAATCGTTGCCCCCACTTTCCATCTTTGTAAAAGAGATAGCGCGTCCTCTCAATGCCATTCCTTCTCTCCAACTCTTGCGTCCGAGGACAATAGCTGCAGAAGCAAAGCTAAGCTTTGCCTCTTTTAGCAGAGCTATCGCTCTGCAGCTACATTCTACATTCCCCTGATTAAATCCTGATAGGTCTCTCGCTGCCGTATAATATCATATCTTTCTTTTCTCACCAGAATCTCAGCAGCTCGACAACGAGAATTGTAATTGGACGACATGGTGAACCCATAAGCGCCAGCACAGAATATGGCTAACAGATCTCCAGCAGATACTTTAGGTAAAACCCTGTCCTTAGCAAAAAAATCACCAGACTCACAAATGGGACCTACTACATCAGCCACCATTACCTTTCTCGTAGCCGGAGGCCAAAAAGAAGGCCTGTCCAGTTTCCATCTCCCTTTCGCCACTTCCTCGAGCTTGATTGGCTTTATCTCATGGTAAGCATCATAGAGAGTCGGCCTGATAAAATCGGACATCCCTGCATCAACCACAATAAATTTTTTCGAAAACATCTCCTTTATGTAGAGAACTTTGGTTATCATAATCCCCGCATTGCCCACTATAGCTCTTCCGGGTTCGAAGATTCCTCTCGAACTGATCTTCTTAATCAGGGGTATTAAAGCACGAGCATAATTGGCTATTGTAGGTGGTCTCTCATTCCAGTAAGCTATTCCCAATCCTCCTCCCACATTCACATACTCAAGATTTATTCCAATCTCTTTCAATTTATCTGAAACAGTAATGAGCCTCTTCAGTCCCCTGATAAAGGGCTCCATCCTTGTAATCTGGGAGCCAATATGCATATGAATGCCACAGATTTCCAGATTTCCCAGCCTGTTCGCCAGTTTATAGCCTTCAACTGCTCTCTCCAATTCGAAACCAAACTTGCTTTTCTTTATCCCGGTAGCAATATAGGGATGCGTATAGGGTTCGACATCAGGATTAATCCTTAGAGCAATTCTCGCCTTCTTCCCCAATCTCACGGCAACGTCGTTGAGTAGAACCAATTCCTCAAATGAGTCTACATTAATCATCAAAATATCCGAGTTAATGGCCAACTCCATTTCTTCTATTGTCTTGCCATTTCCATTAAGGATAATCTTTTGGCCGGGAACTCCCAGTTCCAGGGCTTGCCTGAGTTCTCCCAATGAAGCGACCTCAGCGCCGCTACCGGCATTAACCAAAATTTTACATAGAGTGGAATTCGAGTTTGCCTTAAAAGCGTAACATACGAGGTGTCTTATCTTTCCCAGAGCCTTCTCGAAACTTCGGTAATTCTCCAGAAGAGTCCCGTGACTGTAGAGATAAAAAGGCGTTCCAGCTTCGCTAGCCACCTTCTCTACAGAAACTCCCTCGCAGAATAGATGCCCGTTCCTGTAACTAAAATGTTTCATTATTATTCCTTAACTTTCGATTTCTCAATCTGGTTCTTTACTCTCTCAGGAGCAGTGCCTCCCTGAGACTTGCGGGATTCCACGCACCTTCTTATATTAATAACAGAGAAAAAATCCTCGGAAAATAGTGGTGAAAAAGCTTTCAATTCCTTAAGATTAAGCTCTTCTATCCGCTTACCCTTCTTCATAGAGTAGAGGACAATTTCCCTCAAAATTTGATGAGCCTTTCGGAAGGGAACACCCTTTCTAACCAAATAATCTGCTGCATCAGTGGCATTCAGATACCCTTCTTTGGCTGCTGAGAGCATCCTTTCTCGATTCAGTTTGAGTGAGGAGATAAGCGGTGATAAAACTTCCAGGACATTTTTCAGGGTATCTACGGTATCAAATAGCCTCTCTTTATCTTCCTGCATATCCCGATTATAAGAAAGGGGAAGGCCCTTCATCACCGTAAGGACGGACTGGAGATTCCCGTAAATCCTGCCGGTCTTCGCTCGGATAAGTTCAGCAACATCTGGATTCTTCTTCTGAGGCATAATGGAAGAGCCGGTACAGAAATCTTCATCCATCTCGACAAAAGAGAATTCCGGCGAGGACCAGATAACCAATTCCTCTGCCAGCCTTGAAAGATGCATTATCAGGATTGCACCGGCCGACAAAAACTCGATTACGAAATCACGATCTGAGACAGTATCTATGCTGTTCTCGCTAATTGAGTAGAATCCTAACTGCCTGGCAATAAACTCCCGATCAATCGAAAAACTCGTGCCTGCTAAAGCTCCGGCGCCCAAAGGCAACACGTTCACCCTCTTCAAACAGTCTTCAAATCTCTCCCTATCTCGCTTCAGCATAAAGAAGTATGCCATTAGGTGATGTGAAAAAAGGACTGGCTGAGCATGTTGAAGATGGGTAAATCCCGGCATTATTACTTCCATATTTCCCTCACACAATTTAACTATAGAATCCTGCAGATTTTTTATAAGTCCGGAAATCCTCCCTGTTTCATCTCTCAAATACATTCTCGTATCGAGGGAAATCTGGTCGTTGCGACTCCTGGCAGTGTGAAGTCTACCTCCCGCCTCTCCTATTTTCTCAATCAATCTTCTCTCAATAGCCATATGGATATCTTCATCTTTAGAGAGAAATTTAAATTTTTCCTTAATAATTTCCTCCTTAATTTCCCTCAATCCTTTGAGAATTTTTTCTCCTTCGCTTTTGGGGATAATTTTACACTTTACCAGCATTTCACAATGGGCAATACTCCCGGCAATATCGTAAGGTGCCAATCTCCTGTCAAAAGATATGGAGGCAGTGAAACCTGTAGTATCAATCTTTTTTAACTTTTTATATTTCATAAACCCTCCCAAATCTTTTACATAATCTGTCTAATGTCGGCCTTCCGCGGGTTTTTAGCGAAGCTTCGCTTCGCTACTCCTTTTTATCTATCAATGCTTTTACTTCCAAAGGCAACCCCAATAAGTCAATAAATCCCTTAGCAGCAGTGCGGTCAAACTTATCTTCAGCTCCATAGGTAGCTAATCTCTTCTGATAGAGGGAGTA
Organism: uncultured Clostridia bacterium; assembly: GCA_964550005.1. Lineage (GTDB taxonomy): Bacteria > UBA6262 > WVXT01 > WVXT01 > WVXT01 > CAZJWT01. The sequence goes on from CAZJWT010000001.1 coordinate 13,018, forward strand.
AGGAGATTTCCGACCGACAACCCACAGATTTCCTTTATATAGCTTCACTCTAACAGTTCCGGTAACCCTCTTCTGAGTTGCAGAAATAAAGGCATCTATTGTCTTCTTGAGCGCTGACTCCCAAAGCCCACAATAGACCAGTTCTGCATACCGGGGAGCAATGAATTCCTTATAGTGGAAAGTATCCCGATCAAGTGTCAAACTCTCCAGTTCCCGATGGGCTAAATATAAAATTGTTGCCGCCGGAGCTTCATAGATTTCCCTGGACTTGATTCCCACTACCCTATTCTCCACCAGGTCGACGCGACCAATCCCATGAGCTGCTCCAACTCTGCTCAGCTTTCTGATTAACTCCACCCGAGGGAATAACTTCCCATTTATCCTGGTAGGGATTCCCCGTTCAAAATATATATCTAAGTAGACGGGCTTTGAAGGTGCCTTTTCCGGAGGAGTAGTTATCTGATACGCATCCTCTGGAGGCTCGTCCCAGGGATCCTCCAATGGCCCACATTCAATGGACACCCCCCACAGATTCCTGTCAATGCTATAGAGCTTCTCTTTACCAGCAGAGACGGGAATCTTATGCCTCCTAGCATATTCGATCTCTTCCTGACGGGATACCATCTCCCATTCTCTCAAAGGAGCCAATATCCTCAGTTCAGGATTTAATGCTTTAAAAGTTAACTCAAATCTTATCTGGTCGTTTCCTTTTCCTGTACATCCATGTGCAACTGCGTCTGCCTTTTCTCTTTTAGCAACTTCCACCAATTTTTTGGCAATGAGAGGCCGGGAAAGTGCTGCGGAAAGAAGATACCCCCCCTCGTAAACAGCGTTGGCCTGTAGAGTTGGAAATACATAATCCCGGACAAATTCTTCTTTCAAATCCTGTATGTAGACCTTAGAAGCACCAGCATTTACGGCTTTTCGTTTCAAATCTAAAACCTTCTCAGTAGTCTTTCCGGCAATTTCAAACTGACCAACATCGGCAACGAAGGCAATCACCTGGCAACCATAGTTTTTCCTCAGCCAGTGAATTATTATAGAAGTATCCAGTCCTCCCGAATAGGCTAAAACAACCCTTCTTGCCTTTTCCATCTCCCCTCCTTACGCTTCGCTTCAGTCGGCCGGGGTTCTCACCATCTCGAACCCGTCGCCAGACTTGTCCCGATTTATTCATCGGGACGGCGACCCTTACGCTTCGCTTCAGTCGGTGACCTGCCTGCTCAAAAGAGTTTATAGTCACTAGTTCGTAGTTCATAGCAATCATCAATTAGGTCTACGAACTATGAACTGCCGACTACGAACTGGAACACTCCTTATTCGTCGGAACAGCGACCCGGGGCGCTCACCGTCTCGCGCCCGCGCTTTTCCCTCGCTACGCTCAGTCGTCCCGATGAAATCGGGACCGGCGCCCCTCCTATCTGAATCTGCCTGTGCTCAATAGGGGAAACTCTTCGTTTCCCCTAATTGCGTTCGCTTCGCTCTCTGTCACCCTTTCCGCAGAGGTCATTCCTATTTATGTGAATCTGCTCCGAAGGAGTCCGACGCCTCCATTGGGTTTCGGAGTCCTGTCGGACCTGTGCTTCCCCTCACCTATAGCCTCTCCCCCAACGGGGAGAGGAAAAAACAACCTTTTGTCATCCCTTCCGCATTCCTTCCACTATACCGAACCTAAATATCTGAGCAAAAGATAGTTTTGAAGAGCTTTAAGGAATTTTAGCCAAAAAACGAGGACAACTGTCATTGCGAAGAGCGGAGCGACGAAGCCCCGATTTATCGGGGCCACGGGCTTCGCCCTCGCAATGACATTCCGATGATCCCGATTTATCGGGAGAGTTTCGATTTGCGCCCTGCAAAGTCCGAAGTTTTTTGGCGTTAAGAAATTCCTCCAGCGAGGAAAAACTATCTTTTGTGAATCAGCCTTACTGAAAAATGGTCGCTGTCCCTATTTTCTATTTTTTTAGGATTTTATCCAGGGTGTTCACTACTCTGTCGGTATCTTTATTGTTAATTATCAGTGGAGGTAAAAATCTCAGAACTCTCTCCTGAGTACAATTGATAAGAATTCCCTCTTCAAAGCACCTGTTTACAATCTCTTCTCCCTCCTCGTTCAACTCCATCCCCACCATTAAGCCTAATCCTCGCACTTCTTTAATCTTCTCGGGATATTTAGATTTTAATTCATTCAGGTGCCTCATAAAATAGTTGCCGGCCACTTTCACATTCTCCAGCAACTTATCGTTCAATAATCTCATTGCTGCCAGTCCTGCAGCGACAGAGACTGGATTGCCTCCAAAGGTTGAGCCGTGGTTCCCATATCCGAAAAGCTTGGCTATTCCATCCTTAGCGATAGTTACAGCCAGAGGTAACCCACCGCCCAGTCCTTTAGCCACAGTGAAGATATCAGGAGTTACACCGTAATGCTGATATGCAAACATTTTCCCCGTTCGACCCATTCCTGACTGTATCTCATCAAAAATTAAGAGGAGTTCAAATTTATTACATAACCTGCGTAATCCTCTGAGGAACTCCCGGGTGGCAACCCGAACGCCTCCCTCTCCCTGAACAGGCTCCACCATTATTGCGCAAGTATTATTGCCAATCGCTTTTTCGACTGTAGAAAGCTGATTGAACTTTGCCTGCTTAAATCCAGATAATAGAGGAGTAAAACCCTTCTGAAACTTTTTCTGCCTGGTGGCTGAGAGCGTAGCCAGAGTTCTGCCGTGGAAGGAGTTATCAAAAACAATAATTTTGTATCTATCCTCCCGCTTCCCTCCCTGCAGATGACCATACTTTCTGGCAAGTTTTATTGCACATTCGTTGGCTTCTGCTCCACTATTTGAAAAAAAGACCTTGCCCGGAATAGATAATTTCACCAACTTCTCAGCCAGCTCAACTTGCAGGCGGTCATAGTACAGATTCGAAATATGTAGATGCTCTAAAAGTTGATGCCTTATTGCCTTCAGAATCTGGGGATGGCAATGCCCTAAATTATTCACAGACAGCCCACTAAAAAAGTCGAGATATCTCTTGCCTTGCTCGGACCAGATATATTTCCCTTTAGCCTTCTTAACTTCTAACGGGTAACGTTTATACGTCCCCATAATAAATTTTTTATCTGAAACCATCAAATCTTCCATTAATTCTACCCAGAATAAAAATTACTTTAGCAGTATACCAAAAAAAGAAAGAAATAGCAACAATGCCAGGGAATCGCAGTGTAGCCCTTTCACAAATTTCAAATTACGGGCATAAAGCCCTACACTACCGAGGGACTCCCAAAACTATCCTTACATCTTACGGGTTCGATGAATCGAACCCCTACATTAATTGTAGGGGCTCAATTTATTGAGCCCATTCCTTCAATTCCGCGTCATTGCGAGGAAGCGAAGCGACCGAAGCCCCGATTTATCGGGGCCACGGCTTCGCCTCGCAATGACAGCCATCCGAGAGACTCCGAAAACTATCCCTTCATCCCAACTACGGACATAAAGCCCTACACTACCTTGTAGGGGACGGACTCTGTGCCGTCCCTTCCTTCGTCACCCTAAAGGGCGACCAACCTGTCTGGTCGGGCACTATTTATGGTGCCGTCCTTTGGGCGACCACGGAGTGTCGCCCCTACGACTCTTTTCTATTTGTCAATACATAGAAGTATTCTCTATGTTTACTCAAAAGAGACCTCAATCTACCTTCCCGAAATGCCCGAAAAATCTCCTTTGTATTTTTTCTTCCTTTGAAATCATAGGAAAAACTATTTCCCTTTATGGGATAATCTTGCTTTAAGTTCTCAGGAAGTCTCCTGTATTCAGAATCAGGCAGGATGACAAAGAGAGTCCTCGCTGATGACTTTTCCTTTTCCAGATAATCGTAAGCCAAACCTATCCGATCTCCATAGTAGGTTCCATCTAATAACCGGGAAGCGTAGATAGTTAGCCAGACCCTCGGCCCTCTATCAATTCCTATGGTGATAACTCTGTCTTGGGCTCCAACTTCCTTAAGGTATCTTAAGCCCAGCTCCCTCCAGGGCACAGGTACTGTTGAGGGAAAAATTCCTCCAATAAAAATAAAAGCAACTGTCACCATTGTGCAGGCTATTGTCGGTGGAATTGGCAAGAAGATTTGCCTCTTGTAGAATTTTACGAGAAGAATACTTCCTCCCAGTAAAACTATAAATGACAGTATAGAAAATATGAAACCATAACTACCGAGTGAATAGATAACAAAAGTTAGGAAGAGCGTAAATAAGGCTAAAATTATGAATAATGACAAAATAGACAGGACGAATATTTTGAAAATTCTACTCTTGAAAGCACCTCGCTCCTCAATTCTCACCAGATATTCACCACTGAGGAGGGCTAAGGCTGGGGAGAGGGGAAGCAAGTATCTGGAATGGCGAGAGGAAACAAAAAAAGTAAACATCCCAAACGTGACAGCCAACCAGAGAAATAGGAATAGAATTTCGTTTCTATTTTTCTCCTTTCTTTTGGTTGACAGAATACCAATCAGTAGGAGAATTGACCAGGGGAAAAAATGTCTTACCATTGTACCTGAATAGTAACCAATGTTAGAAAATATACCTGTGGAAGCCCTGTTGACCCTACTAAGCAATTCCCCAAAAAAGAAGCAATTCATGAATCTATCTCCATGTAGAAGATACATTGCCAGGGGCCAGGGAATTACTATCAAGAGGAAAAAAATGAATGGCCAGGGAGTGAAGATATCTCTTAAAGCCAATCTATTCTTTGGAAAAACCGACAAGAATATTATTATAGATATAAAGGGAATCAAAAAACCAGCAGGACCTTTCGTCATTGTAGCCAGCCCCATGGCTATAAAGGAGAAAATAAAGTATGAACGCCGATTCTTTTCTTCAAAAAACCCTTTCGCAAAAAAGAGCATTGAAAGGATTATAAAAAAGGTGAGCACCATATCGGTCCTTGCAGCTCGCGCGTCAAGGAAATAGAGCGAACTGGAAAGTAGAGCAAGTGAGGAGAAGAGTGCTCCCTTGTAATTACCGAAGAGAATCAGTGAGAAATAGTAAATGAGTAGTATACCAGAAGTAGCAAAAATAACAGATGGCAAGCGTCCGGAAAATATGTTAACTCCAAAAATCTTAAAAGAAAGAGCAACAAGCCAGTAGAATAGTATCGGCTTCTGGAACCTTAATTCCTGCCCCTCAAAGACTGGCGTTATCCAATTGCCGGTCTTAACCATGCCTAAGCAGGAACTGAGATAGTAAGTCTCATCGCTTTGATAAGTGGTTATCTCTGAAAGACCTGAGGAGAATAAAACAAAAGATGCTAAAGCAAGAATAAAATATATTTCCTTCCCTCTAATAGATCTCAAGAGCTTTATTTTTAAGTTCATCAGCATTCCCCTTCAAGCTTGCGTCGGTTTCTTCCCATAAATTAGAATTATATTTCTGACATAAACAAGGGAACCAACCGACTGTCCCAAAATAAAGACCGGATCTTTCCTATGGATGGCATAAGCAAGAAGGAGAAGCCCACCTGAGAGGCTGAAGAACCAGAAAATATTCGGAATGTAACTTTCTTTTCTTATTTCCGATGCAATCCACTGAAAAAGAAACCTCATAAAAAAGAGCCCCTGAGCAAACAGCCCCAATATTAGCCAGAAGTCCATATCTACTCCTTAATTCTATAATTTAGTCTCCTTCTTTTCATCCAGACCACTGCCAAAAGGTCAATAAACGCTTTAAACACCCGATTCCAGACACCGTATTTTGTCTTCCCATAAAGTCGGGGATGGTGGTTGACCTCCACCTGTACAACTTTAGCCCCTTCCCATTTAAGAAGAGTGGGGAGGAAGCGATGCATTCCGTCAAAAAGCTTCAATCTCACTAAGAACTTACTCTTATAGACTCTCAGTGTGCAGCCCACATCAGTGATATTTTCTCCAGTTAATTTATTCCGGATATAATTGGCAGTTCTGGAAGATACAATTCTTAACCAAGGGTCATGCCTACCACTTCGCACCCCACAGACCACATCATAATCTCCTACCTTTTTAAGAAGCTTAGGAATATCCCGGGGATCGTTTTGCATATCGGCATCCATACTAATTACAATATCACCTCTGGCTAAGGAGAATCCTGCATCCAGAGCAGCTGTTAGACCGCAATTTCTTTCAAATTCGACTATCCTTAACTGTGCATATTTTCTCTTTAGAGCCCTGAGAACTTCGTCACTCCCATCCCTGCTTCCATCATTCACGCAGATTATCTCGTATTCTTTCCCCAGCAAATCCATCACCCCAGTTAGGGACTTTAATAGAATCTCGAGATTATCTTTCTCGTCATAAACGGGAACTACAACTGAGTAGTCCATTTTAGACCACCAAAAATTGTAGGGGACGGACTCTGTGCCGTCCCTAGCGGGTGGCCACCCCGATATATCGGGATAAACTGCGTGCCACCCCTACAGGGCCACCATCCCGATACATCGGGATCGCCCCTACTTTATGATTTTGGTTCCTCCCAATTTCATCCGCTTTTCAAGAAGAGGCAACAGAGCATCTTTTTTTCGACCATCAAGGATATTTATTTCCTTTACACCTTTCCTAAGCGCCTCAGCACAGGAATCTATCTTGGGAATCATTCCTTCAGTAATGGTTCCCTTCCTTGCCAGCTTCTCAACCTCTTCTATTCTTATCTCTTTAATTACAGACTTCTCATCTTTAGGATTTTCCAGAATGCCTGGCACATCGGTTAGGAAGAATAACCTTTCTGCTCCGATAGCAGCTGAAAACTGGGCTGCAAAGATATCGGCATTGATGTTATAAGTCACCCCTCTTCTATCCATAGCCGTAGAAGAGATAACCGGGATGAACCCGTTATCCAAAAGGACGTACATAATTTCAGGATTTACTCTCTCCACTTCAGCCACATATCCGAGGTCGTGTCTTCCTTCTATCTTCTTCGCTTCCACTAAAAAACCATCCTTCCCTGAAATGCCCACAGCCCTCCCTCCCAAAAGATTAATCCTTCCCACTATCCTTCGGTTAATCCCTGCCAGAACCATCTCCACAATTTCCAGGCTTTCAGCATCTGTGTACCTTTGCCCTTTTACAAATCTCGGCTTCTTTCCCAAAATATTCAGTTTTTCAGTAATTTCCAGCCCGCCTCCATGAATGACGACTGGATGTTTTAGTCGTTTTGCCAGCGAGATAATATTCTTGAGGTGACTATCCATCACCGGTCCTCTCAAAAGTTTCCCGCCAATCTTTATTACTAACAACTCTTTCACTGCTTCCCCCCTCTCATTGGTTCAATCTGGAATGACTTCCCATCAGTTCTTATGACGATAGCACCATTATTAGAAGTAGAGAAAAATCCTATTTTATTATACTTCTCTTCCAATTTTCTAACCCGGAATTTAGTTGATATTATACCATATTTCGGCGCCACTTTATATAGAAATTTTGGAGCTACCCGGCCTCCACCATGATTGGGTATCTGCAGAATATCACTTTTAATATCTTCTCTCTCTAACTCATCCTGTACATCATAATCGATATCTCCTGTGAATAGAATTGCAAAATTTCCATAGCTCACCTTGGTAACCAGAGAATTACTATCAATATTTTCTCTCATAATCGTGGGATTTAAGATGTGAAATCTTACAGCATTATATTCAACCTTTTCACCATAAGCTATATATTTCAAGGGAATCCTTTTCTCTCTGATAATCTGAAGGAACTCCTCAAAAGCGTCGTCATCATAATTTTGACCATTATAGTATACCCTTTTCACCTTAAATTTTTTTAGAACTGAAATCAAACCTCCTATATGGTTATAGTGGGGGTGAGTCAAAAAGATAGTATCTATCCTGGAGACGCCATTTTTCAATAAATAAGGAATTACCACTTTCTCCCCTATATCAAATTTTCCTATTACCCCGCCCCCGTCTATCAATATGTCCTTCCTGTCAGGCAGTCTGAGGTGAATCGCATCTCCCTGTCCCACATCCAGAAAAGTAATGGTTAGTTTGTCCGAAGGGACTATTTTCAAGCCGGCTACCGAAAATATAATGAGAAGTGGGAAAAAGAGAATGAGTCTACGTACTGAACGGGAAGATTCCATTTTCGGTAGAAAAGAGAAGAAAAGATAGTAAGATAAGATAAATATGCAGGAAGGATTCACGACATATTTTACTGAGAAGGGTAACGAAGCAAAAAATCGAATAGATTGGAATAGAACTATTACAAATAACCTGTTAACTGTGTTAACCGCCTGGGCGAGCCCTAAGGAGAAAAGGCCCGCTATCGATGAGGCAAATCCCAGGGCTGTGATTACACCAACCTGAGGAACAACCACAATGTTGGAGAGTAGAGCAATTAATGAAATCTTATTGAAGTAGAAGGCAGTTATGGGATAGACACCAACCAATGCTCCAGCAGAGACTGCCAGTGAACCTAAAATGTAAGTAACGAGCTTATGAGGTTTGCTCAAACGAAAATGACTCTGGAAATAGGGAGTGAGATAGAGAATCCCTAAAGTCGCCATAAATGAAAGCTGAAAACCCACATCAAAGAGGGTAAAGGGATTCCAGATTAAAATAATCAGGGCAGCTAGGGTCAAGCTATTATAAAGATGTTTATCCCTATCGAGGAGGAATGCCACTAACCCGCAGATAGCCATAATTGATGCCCTTGCCGCGGAAGGAGGATTGCCGACTACCTGAGCAAATATTATGACTACCAGTATCGTTAAAAGATAGGTTACCCTCTTGGGAATCCCGATTCCCCGAAAGAACCCATAAAATATGAACAGAACCAAGCCTACATTTAGCCCGCTTACTGCAAGTATATGAAGCACTCCGGCATCAGCAAACATCTCTTGAATATCCCTGGGCAGGTCGCACCTCTCTCCCAATATCAGTCCTGCGAGAATCGAAGATTCCAATTGGGGGAGGGTGCTCTTAATAACAAAATCTATTTTTCGTCTAATTTTTGAGATGAGCGAAGGAAAGAAGCCCATTTCTGCCTGGCCGAACCTTTCAATATCTCCACTATCATAGACAGAAAAGAGCGAATGGATATTTCGATAGCTCAAATACCTCCTATAGTCGAATAGCCCGGGATTAGCTGAAGCAGGGGGAAGGGAGAGTCTGCCTGAGAGACTCACGCGGTCTCCATAATTTATCTCGGCTGGCACGGAAGTGTAGAGAAAGACTTGCGTTTTTCCTCTTACTTCTATTTCTCTCTTATCAGTGGTTAATCTCTGGCAGGCTAAGACAAAATCGACCCTTTGCGAGGACTTATTAGGAATTGAAACTACAACGCCTCTGAGCCGACTTCTCTCCTGAGTTGGAAAAGAGATGTAGTGGCTTATCTCGTTAGGAGGGATATGGTGAGCTCCCAGATGCCGGGCAATTCCCAAAGAGAGGAACGCCAAAAAGAAAAAGATTAAACCGATGTTTCCTGGACTTCGCTGAAGAATGAAATAGAAAACTGAAGCCAGAATAAAAAGACTTAAGAAGATTATTAGAAACCAGAAATATTTAGCTTCTATGAAGAAATTGCCGAGAAGAATTCCCAAAATATATCCGATTACAGTTAAGAGGAGTGGCGTGAAACTAAATTTCCTCATTCAATGGTCCTTGTGCCAGACCGATTCGTTTGATGCGAAGTTCTCAGATAGGAAAACCCCGTTAGAAGGTTCGGATGGGCTGTAAACCCCAGCTTAACCACTCATTCATAAAATCCTCATTCCCGGCCCGACCGACAAACCTTCTAACGGGGAAAATGTGGTGAGATTTCTTATTCAGCAGGATTCCTTCTATCTATCTTATTTCTCTAACATAACAGGGTTTCTTAAATTAACTATTCCTTCTGCAATAGACTCAATCACATCGCCCGGTTGGAGCCCTTCTTCAGGACCTGCTGGAGGGCTGGCTGTGGTAAACACGTCTCCAGGCTCTAAAGTCATAATATCGCTCAAGAATTCGAGGATTTCTGGTATCTTGAAAATCAAATTCTTCGTGCTCGACTCGCACTCAACTTTGTCATTTCTCTTCCTAATCATTTTTACATTGTGTGGGTCAGGAACTTCGTCCTTTGTCACTATCCAGGGACCTATAGGACAGAAAGTGTCAAATGCCTTGCACCTTTGCTGATACATTACATGGCCTGGCTGAATCATTTCTATATCGTGAGCCGTCACATCTACAAGCATTGTATACCCAAAAATATAATCGTACGCTTTCTCTTTAGGAATATGCTTACCTTTCTTCCCAATCACTACAGTGAATTCCCACTCCTGGAAAAGACATTTGGAAGTTGTCCCTGGCCATTTCCCCCCTTTCGGTATCATGATAGGCTCATTTGGACCTATCACTGTTGATTGGGCTCTGATAAAAAAGACCGGAACCTGGGGCTTGGGATAACCTAACTGCTGACGATAGTCTTCATAATTTATGCCAATACAGACTATCTTGGGAGGTCTGGGAATGGGGGCTTTCAGTTTCACTTTTTCCAGAGGAAAGACAGCGCCCGGCACAGCGAATTTTTGCTTTTTCACATAAGTAATCATTTCTTCAGCCGCCTTGAGTGCGGGCTCACCAGCTGCAATAAATTCGACCATGGAGATAGGAATAGTCTGGCAGGCAGTCTCTTCAGGATTCTTGACTTTCTTAACCTTAGATAAATAGCTAACACACACTCCACGCAGGTCTATCACCCTGTTCTCCACAACCACTCCCACTCTTAACTTTCCCTTCTCTTCAAAAGTTACAAATTTCATAATAACCTCCTTTCAAAACGGGTTCAATTAATCTTAAATCTATCACACCGCCCTATGAAAAGTCAAGTACTCTTTTGAACTCCTCCCCACTCCTCTCCCCAAAGGGGAGAGGGACAGGGTGAGGGGTTTAATCCTCTCCCCCATGCGCAAAGGTTTCTCTTTTTGAACCTTCTGAATATTTCTTTCACCAAAGGAAGACCTGTGCCGTGATCTCATGCCATTCTGTCTTTTAGAACCCATAGCCTTCTAATATTGAACTCTTACGGCTACAACTATTCTGGTCAGTGTCTCATCTATTCTCTGACGCTCCTCAAAGAAGGTGGCATCACCATAATAATTCCTTTTGCCGAACTCCCCGGCAAAATCGAAAGATACTATATTGTTAAATTTATATCCCAGCCCTCCCGTAAAGGAGACCATCTGAAATTCTTTACTACCATAAAAGGGTTGAAAATGGAAACCATATCTTAAAGAAAGAGCATCTGACAGATAGTGCTCTGCACCAATACGAAATTCAAAGGTATCACCGTAATTAGATCCTGATTCAAATCCCGACCATTCACTAAAGATGAACTCAGCCGCTATGGTAGAAGAGATTTCGTCAACGAAATTATAAGCCACACCAAAGCCATACGATAGGGGAAATTTTAGCTCTTTCCTGCCTTCTTTTGTCGACGTAGAGTAGTTCACTTTCCATCTATCCTCGACTTTTCCTCTTGTCTTAACAATAAATCCAGCTCTAAACTCATCGGAGAAGCAGAGCATCCCTCCCAGCGTGAAATTAAGACCAGAACTCTTTGATTTGAGCTCGGTAACGGAGGCGGGAGGAGAAGCATAAATAGTGCATCTATTTTTGAGACTTCTTTCTCCATACAGAAGGTTAACAGTCCCACCCATACATAAATATGGCGTGAGCTTCCATGCTCCTCCTAAGCTATAGCCATAGAGGCTTCCTTCTCCACTTATGCTGGCAGAGCCAATTTTCTCACCCGGCGAATCTGCGTCAAAGATGGATTTCTCATGCTCGTAATGGTTGTCGTATAAGGAGACAAGTCCTAAAGCCAGCACCCATTTTCTTCTGACCGGAAAAGCAAGAGTAGCACTATTGAGTTGAAAATAGCACTGAGAATTAAAATACGTCAATTCATCTTCTGTAATCACCTTTTCTACAACCGGCGCTATTCCCAAAGCTAATGAAAGTTCGTTCTTTTTCAAAACCCCGAGACATGAGGGATTTACAAATATAGAAGAAGAATCGGTTGCACTGGCAATTGATGTTCCTCCCATTCCCATGCAGCGAGCCCCAATTCCAGAAATGGGATCTCCTAAGCGAGAAACTCCCAGATAAGTAAGCGCATCAACTTTTGAAGCCAGAAAACAGAGAATAGTAACTACTACAAAAACAATTCTTTCTTTGTTCACCTTTCCTTTGTAACCCACCCAGTTTCAAACTTTCTAACTATCTCACCACTTCACATCCCATTGTAAACTGAACACATGTCTTCTGCTTCCGATTATTTTATCTAACTCTTCTTTATTTTCCGGCCTGCTTATCCCATAATCATTGTAATAGTGTGTATTTTCATATTTCATCCAGAGGCTGGTGTTTTTAGTAATCCCTTGCGTTACCATTAAGTAGTATCTTACACCTTTGCCATAGGTCCACCAATGGAAAGGAGTCAAACCCATAGGCCATAAAAATTCAATTTCGCTCAAAGCAACTCCTGGGTCAGCCTCGAAAAAGATCAGCCTCCCTTCAAGATTCAACCTAACAGTTGGACTGTACCTGAGGTCACCAAAAATTAAGTATCCTCTATCCACTTGCTTGAGCTCATAAATACTGTTCTTTCTCTCATCCCACCTTACCTTAAACCTCACCCTGCCATCCGGATTCCAAGTAACCTGCACTCTCGTCTTCTTCCAGCTCTGGCATAAATCTCTATTTTCTACCTTTTTATCATACCAGTGGTCCCATTTCCTAAAATATATTTCCAGCTTCCTTGATACTCTCTGTCTAACATCAAACCAGAATTCCTTATCTGTGGTTGGCATTAAATTATCCTCTCTCCAAGGATGGCGAACAGGTCTAAAATAGATTTGCACTTCCCTCTCTCTATCCTCATACTTACCACCAAGGAATATTCCATTCTCATTCCAGCCTTCATCCCTCCGTCCAACTATAGTGGTAGCACTACTATGTTCGTTATAGTAATCTGGGTCATATTTATAAATAGTCATCCATAAAGTAAAGCTGCTTAATTTGAGCATAGGCTGCATCATCCACGCCTCACCATAACCTACGCACTTAGCATATTCGGCGAAGAGATTCAATTTTCTATACCAAGTATCAAAATCGAACCCGAAAATCCTGTTTCTATTTCCTCGAAATAGATAGTATCCTTTCTCTTCCGGCGGATTAATCCCAGGGCTATATTTGCTCTCATAACCGATAAAACCAATCTGTGAATCTCTTAAAAAATTATAAGCCACTCTACCGCCAATCAGTTTCTCAGTCAACTTGTTATTTCTCTCCAGTTCTTTATCACTAGTAACATAACCCATATTCGCTCTAATAGCAATTAAGCTCTCCTTCACAGTACCATCCGGATTCAAGGATGCATCGAGCTTCTTATTCGAATAGAAGAAATCAAAGTCGAACTGTTCTATTTTCTTTCTTATCGCCAATCCTCTGAAATAAGTATTTGGTGTTGTCCCTCCATCTGCTGCAATACCTTTAGCTTCAATCTTTACTGATCTGGTTAATTCTATTGCCAGAGGATAATAGAAGATTAATCCCTGATTATATTGAAGCTTGTAATCGCCAATGACTATCTTATCAGTGGAATGAACATCTTGCATTACAAACCAGTATTTGGTCAAATAGTATTTCCAGAGATTATGAAAATTAATTGTAGGTTCCGAACCGCTGTCTGACTGAGCGCCCCCGTGACGAAGGACCCAACCGGCTTCATAGTGGCTTCCATATCTTAACCTCGTGCGATTATAGAGATATGCGGGATTTTGAAATTTAGGGTCAGCATCAAAATAAGCTTCACTATCCGGCTTATCCAGCTTAATTCTCCACCGGAAATCACCGTGGAGGGCTACGGGAATTCCTTTTAGCTCAACCCTAACATAAGGAGCTATTCCCTCAAATATCTCATCATTCACTCCTGGCACATCCTTAACTTCCTCAACATCTGTAAATCCTCTCTGTTCACGATAGATAATAATCGCCCTTGCCAGGCGAGAATCAATTAGAGGAAGCTTCAACAATTGGTCAAAAGAGACAGTATTTAAGTCGAGTGGATAGTCTTTCAAATCAGCAAGCTCTTCCTTATCCACTGCCCCAGGGAATACTGTCTCGGCTTCATCCTCTTCAAATTCGACCTGACCCACCACTGCCGCAGGCAGATTAGCCAGCAAGAGTATGTACAAAGCGAGACGAATAGCGGTAATTCTTGTCATCGGTACTGATCAGGCACTCTCTCCCCTCACCCTTTCCCTCTCCCCGGGGGGAGAGGAGAGAAATAAGAAGTCAAGCTTCCACTATCTTCGTCACCCTGCCCCGTCCCGAAACCGGAACGGGGTCGGGAAAGGGTGACCAACCACGCGTAGGGGCGACCCTTGCGGTCGCCCATTGGTCGGGCACTCTTTAGAGTGCCGTTTCTGGTCGGGGGCACCATTTACCTGTCCTGAACATAGCCGAAGGATGGTGCCGGTGTAAAAAAGTAGCTTGTCCCCTTTTCGCGCGATTAATCTTGCTTAGTCACGCCGCCGGAGTGCAAAGAAAGAGAAAATTGGTGCTGCCCACTTAGGAAAGGATGGCTCAAGAATGCGTAATCGAATTCGAATATGTTCCAGCGAAAGCCAAAACCTGCGCTAACTCTCGCTGGGTCGTTCTCTACCCCGACCCGCAAGATAAAATTTCTACTAAGGGTAGCCTCAAAACCAGCTCTTATCTCAGGTTCAACCTTTGCTGAACTCATTGGTAGATACAAATCGAGAGAGGTAATGTAACCAGAAAGAGGCTGAAAAAAAGCCCCCACCTTAATTGTCTGGGCTAAATTTTCCGGGGAGTTACCGAGTCGGGGACCGTTCAGGTTCATTGCCATAATCCCCAACCTGAACTTAGAACTAATATCGGCAAGAGTTCCCATATCCAGACCGAAAGCGGAAGCCTTACCATAAGTAGAATTTACGCTGGCTCCCTTAATCTTTAGACTCATAATTTTGACATTGAAACCGAAATATATCCCACTCCCCAAACTCTGCCCGCAAGAAAAAATAGTCTGACTCTCTCTATATTCTGAACACCCAAACTGTGAATATGAGAATCCAAAGGCTCCCACCTTTTTAGTAGGGATCACTCCACCAAAAAGATAATATCTCAAATCTTTTAGGCCGAAAAGCTGAGTAGTCACTCCCATGGCTTCTACTTCTTTGACCAGTTCCAATCCAGCCGGGTTCCAGTAGATAGCATTAACATCATCAGCCACACCCGTAAACGCTCCTGCCATCCCCATTGGACGAGCCCCCGCTCCCTTCTCCTCAAAAGCCCCGTAACTGGGCGAAAGGGTGAAAAAATAGAAAAGTGAAAAGGCAAAAAGTAATAGAAAGGCTTTTCTTACCATATCTCTATCTAAGTTTTCTTCCTACTATGATTGTTTCCGTTCCTTTGGTTACCTTTCCTGTATTTTCGTTCAGTGCCTCAATGTGACAAATATATATTCCAATTGGCACGATTGTGCCTCCAGACTCATCCGTGCCATCCCAGGTTACAGAGCCTTCCCCATCAATGTCTACCTCCTGGTCAATCAACACTCTAACTAACTTTCCCCTGACATCAAAAATTCTTAAGGTAATTCTTGAACCATCCGGGACATTATATTTTATCTTTCCCTCAGTTGGTCTACCGCTTATATCGCTGTACGGAAAAAATGGTGAATCACTTACTTCCATTGTCTTTGTGGTAGGCTCCTCCTCGTAAACAGGTCTTGGGATTGGGAGTATACGGACGAAAGATACATCATCAACATAAAAGGTTCTCTCTCCACAAGCTCCGGTGCCAGAAACCCAAACTCTTACATTGGCGGAGTTAGCATTTGGAGGCGCGAGAATTTCGCCTGTTGTCAGTTCCTGGTAGGAAGAACTATCGAGGGAAGGTAAAGACTCTCCTTTGTCAATAGAACTTCCGCTTCCATCATTAGAAGTATACCAGTAGACTCTAATTGTGACTTCGCCATCTGGCTCGTTGTCATAAACCCATAGGGAGGCACCATAAGTCTCCCCGGGTGAAATTGTGATTCCCTTCTGCTGAATATATCCATAACCCGTCCCAGCATCGAAGAGTTTAGCTGCAAATGAGTCACTTCGCACAGGTGAATCTACCACACACCATTCCTTCAAACCCCACTCATTCCAGTAGTTGGTAGTCCCGGACTCCAATCCTCCGTCAATAATTAACCCATCACCCCATGCAACGCCGACAGATAAAAAAAGAATCCCAATCGATTTTAAAATCACAAGTTTTCTCATAGGATTCTAATAAATAACCTCTCTAATTCTATGCAATTTATATTTTAACTACCACTCCTCACTTTCTTCTTGTGACATTGCTTCGTATTTGGTCAATAATAACTTCTCAATACTCTTTTTGATTCTCTCATCATAAATATAAATCTGCTTTACCCAGCTACCTCTCCCTTTTTCAGGTGGCCTCGATGGCCAGGCAATCCAGGGCCCCCTCTTACCTTCCATTATTCCACAGGAGACAGCCACCGCATTATTAAAGGTAATTTCCACATTAACTTTCCTTTTTCCAGCTCCCCTCAGCCTGAACCAATCCGTAACTTTGAAAGACACCTGTTCAAGCTTTTCTTGAGACGGCTTTCCTGTCTCAATTGCTTTCACTATGGCATCTCCTACTTCTTCTTTGAGGAACTTTATTTGAGGATAGACAATACCTCTCTTGCTAATGTATTCGGGAAACTTTAATACTGTCCTATTGTCACCCTTCATCACCTTAATTTCTCTCACCACTATACATTCATTGAGCATCACTTTAGCAACTCCAACCACTCCTTGTTCAGCCTCAACTGGCTCCACTTCAACTCTTGTAACACTGATAGTCTCCAGGGACTCCTTCTTCTTTTCTGCTCCCGCCACTGCTGAAGAGAGTATAACAATCAGCAAGGCTGCAACAAACAAACCCGCCCATCTTCTTATAAGTTTTTTACAAACCATCCTTTCACTCCTTTCCAGAATCTATATCTTGGCTTTCATAAGTTGGGAATCACGAGACGTTAATCTGTTCAACCTTATCCTTGTCACCAACTTTGACTATTCTTGGTTGATGGGGGACATTCGGATTTAATTCTAATGAACTCTTTGAGAAAAAATTTGGCAAGGGGGATGGAATCTATGAGGACGGAAGCTTCGTTATTCTTTTCCAATGCATGGTAGCCCCAGTTGGTGCTGCCAATTACCGTGTATCTTTCGTCTACTATGATGAGCTTATTGTGAGTGGTTGTTGTGAGGGAGTCGAAATATACCTTGATACCAGCTTTTGAAAGCATAAATCCTCCCTCTTCTCTGTTTCTTATGGTAACTTTTTCCACAGTGCCTTGTTCCAAAATTACTTCTACATTTACTCCTCTTTTATGAGCATCTATCAAATCTTGAACCAACTGGTTTTCCAGGCTTGAAGGATACTTTGGATAGTAGAACATTTCAAACATTACTATATAGATAGATTTTTTGGCTTGCTTTAAGAGGTTATGGACTGCTGGGTGGTATAACTTATTGGGAATCGGCTTCACATCTTTTGCCGGGAGGGCGAAAACAATCTGTAAAGATAATGAAAAGATCAAAACAGCAATTAGTATGTATCTCCTGACTTTCATAATTCAAGACTCTCCTTTTGGTAAGATTATTTCTCGTTTTCTCTTCTGACGATGTCAACGAGTTCCAAAATATCATTGAGGTCGTAATCTGCTCCCGAATCTTTGGTGCCAAACCTATCGCCATAGCGAGCAAAGGCAGTCTTCATTCCCATCTGCTTTGCTCCCACTACATCGCGCTCAGCCCAGTCTCCAACCATCAACGCCTCATCGGGCTTGACCTTGAGGATATCGAGTGCCATCTGGAAGGGCTTAGGGGATGGCTTTTTCGCCCCGGTATCTTCGTAAGTGAGGATGTGCTCGAAGTAGTGCTGCAATCCCAGGGCAGAAATCCTCATCCATACGGGGAGCTTTGGAGCATCGGTAACGATTATCATCTTTATTCCCATCTTTGTTAGAGTGGTCAGGGTGAGGTGGACATGGGGATAAAGGCTCATCGTCCCTTCTTTTGCTTTGCGATACCCGATGATGCCCGAGGCGAGGATTCTGTAATCTATATGTCCAAACTCTCGCTCTAAGACTTTATCAAATATGTGCTGGTCTTCAATCCCTTCTTCCCCGTATGCTTTGTAAATTTTCTCCACCATTTCCTCTTTTGGCATCTTCAATCCAGCGTCAATCATCGCCTCTACTGCAGCTTCTACTGCCACACGCTTTACTTTCATAAAGTCCATTAAGGTGTTATCTAAGTCGAAAATAATTGCTTTAATCATTTTAAACCCCTCGGACGACGACCCCGCCAAAGCGGGGTAAACTGCGTGTCGTCCCTACATTAACTGGGACTTGAAAGATAGTTTGTGAAGAGCATTGGGAATTTTAGCCAAAAAATGAGGACGGCTAACCCTCTTCCAAGCAAAAATTTGTTCGACTCCCGCTCTGCGGGAAGAGTTTATTTTTGCGCCTTGCAGAGTCGTTGCGAGGAAGCGAAGCAACCGAAGCCCCGATTTATCGGGGCCACGGCTTCGCCTCGCAATGACATCTTAGTGAGCGAACCAAATCCCAAGCATATTTCCTTAGTGATGAACAAACTATCTTTTAAATCCTGCAAATCTTGACGATGCTTAAAGAGCGAAAATCTAAAAATAGCCGGGCTCTACAAATCCCGCTTCAGTTCCTTCAGGGGTCAATCTCAGGGAGCCGAACTGGATTGTTCTAATCTTCTCCTTCTCTCTTACTGGAGTAAATATTCTTATTCTTCTTCCTTTATAATCTATTCTATCAATAATTCCTATCCCCAGAACTTCACCCAGCGAATCCAGAAGTCCTATAAGTAGGTTCTTTTCATTACCAGCAATGATATTTCTTAGATTGGAAGCTCCTGCTTCCCTCTTTACTATAATGGATTCTTCCTCAGACAATGGCTCCTCTGTTACCACGAAAACTCCTTCCCAACCTGAAAGTCTCTCCGCCCAAAGATACTGGATACCTTCCAATTTGATTTCTTTACCCGTTTTGAAATAGGCACGGTCTGTTTGAACTTCATCCAGGTCCAGTTCTATATAACCGGCTTCTTTGAAATACTTTTTATACATCGTTTCGCGTAGCCCCTTCCTCTCCTCGTGGTTTCTCGGCAAGGGACCCTTGCTAACAAGTAAGTGGACGATTTTCTCCCGGGGATAATTTTTGACCAGATGTTCCAGCTCGTCGCCTCTCTGGAGCAAAATGATTGCATCCGGGCTCAACATCTCTATTTCTGAGCGGTGGAGAGCACGGGCTTTCTCTCCCTGCACCCAGCCAGGTGTATCAATGATAAGTATATCGGCAAGAGTTAGTCCGCAGTCAACTAATTTTTTGAGCCCAACGAGTGAAGGAAGAAAATGGAAGGCAGGAGAGTTCGAGCCGGTAAAATAGAGGGCGGTTGGCTCTACTTCACTCGGAAAGACTATCTGCCTGTCTAAAACTGCCAGCCCTATTGTTCCCGGCGGACCGATGTCGCTCTGACCTGTATCACAATCGAGAATTCCTACTCTTAATCCGTGAGTCAGAAGTCTATTGGCTAAATAAGTCGAAAAGAAAGTCTTTCCAGTGTCTATCTCTCCCAAAATTAGAATTACCCTCGCTCCCTGTTTACTTAACTGCCCAGCTAACCTATCCCAGGGATCGGGAATCGTGCGCTCGGATAGGTGTTCTCTTTCTCCACCCTCCTCAAAATCTAAGGTCAATTCACCATCTACTATCGTCTCTACTGGTATAGACTTTCCCCTCGGAATCGTAACTTGGTCAGGATTTTCCAGAGTTTTTGCTACTGCCTCGAACTTACCTTTATTAATTTTAAGGAGGCAGGGGCCCTTAAATAAGTAGATGTTTCCTTTATTCAATTTCAAATTCATGATGGTTGCGGCAATTCTAAAGCAGAGAGTTGAGCAACCCTGAAGGTCACCCCTACGCCACCTGAGATTTTGGGCGGCGGTCAAAGCAAAAAATCACTCTGACCCCTTTTTTACCCATTTTATTTCTTTAAATATTTTCCTATCAATAGGTCGAGTTTCCTGGCTGTTCTTTTGTTTATTGCCCACTTCCGTGTCTGAATTGCATAAGCGAGAGCTGAAGCACATTCGCATTTCCTCTCGCGTCCTAACCTGGGAATGGCAGTCTTGATTAACTTCTTCACATTCTCAATATTGGCCAGGAGATTCCCGATGACCCTTTCCACGCTGACCTCTTCACCTTCTTTCCATACATCGTAGTCTGTAACTAACCCTAAAGTAGCATAACAGATTTCTGCTTCCCGAGCCAGTTTTGCCTCGGGGAGATTGCTCATTCCAATAATAGAAAATCCTAAAGAGCGGAAGACTTTAGATTCTGCTTTGGTGGAAAATTGGGGCCCCTCGATACAGACATATGTGCCACCCAGGTGGACTGAAAGCCCCAAGTCTTTTGCTACTTGATAGAGAATTCGGCTCAATTCAAGGCAGTAGGGATTGGCAAAGCCGATGTGGGCAACAATGCCCTCTCCAAAGAAGGTATAAGGTCTCTGGCGAGTGCGGTCAAATAGTTGGTCGGGAATTACTATATCTCTGGGTTTTAACTCTTCCTTGAGGCTGCCGCATGCTGAAATAGAAATTATCTGTTCTACCCCTAAACTCTTTAGAGCATAGATGTTGGCTCTGGAATTAAGCTCTGAAGGCATTATAAAATGTCCTCTGCCATGTCGGGGCAGAAAGGCAACAGGAATCCCTCCCAGATTACCAATGACAATTTTATCAGAAGGGTCGCCAAAGGGAGTCCTTATTTTCTCTCTGCGTATATCTGTAATTCCCTCGACGTCATAGATGCCACTGCCTCCTATTACTCCAATTTTAACTTGTTGCATTATCTTACCTCCTTGATACGACACTCTGAAGAGTGACCGAACTACCTGTTTTTTCAGCGACCCTTAATCATTTCGAGTACTTTTTGAGCCAAAGAAATGAATTCCCCGAGGGATTCTTCAGATATGGTGATGAAATTCCTTTTGTACTTTTCTTCTCCCAGGGGAATGCTTTCAGTAATCTTCACAAACTTTCCATTATCGTTTTCTTTCACATCGAAAAAGAAGGTCTTTCCCCTCTCGGTTCTAAAACGTTCGTTATAGATTTCTCGGTCGGGCATCTAATCCTCCCTATGTGAATTTATGGGTGCTTCCAGATATATCGCGACGTTCGCTTCCAGTAATCGGGCCGACCAAGGTCGGCCACTACGCGGTGGGCGA
>CAZJWT010000002.1:0-6645 GCA_964550005.1 uncultured Clostridia bacterium
GAATACATATGAAAGCCTACAGAGATCTATATCCTGTAATTATTGTTGGTGGGACAGCAGGAGACTTTCTGGCCGAATATATGGCGGGTGGCCTAATCATAATGTTAGGACTCAACAAGCAAGAAGACAAGCAAGAAGATGAGCCTATAGCGGGTAGTTATATTGGCACAGGTATGCATGGTGGCAGGATTTATATTCGGGGTGAAATAAAAGATTATCAGCTTGGAAAAGAAATAAGGTTATTTAGTCCAGATGAAGACGACAGAGGCGAACTTAATCTGTACCTCAAAG
This sequence comes from uncultured Clostridia bacterium, assembly GCA_964550005.1. Classification (GTDB taxonomy): domain Bacteria; phylum UBA6262; class WVXT01; order WVXT01; family WVXT01; genus CAZJWT01. Next base: position 292 of record CAZJWT010000002.1, read on the forward strand.
AATATTGCCAGGATTTTAGTTTAGATTTGAAAGAAATCCTTAAGGAAAAATTTACAAAATTAATACCGTATACGCATCGTCCGTATGGAAAATTGTATGCATATTAGCAAACTATTATGAGGCGAAAAATAAGACTTGACAAGTCTGAGAGACTGTGATAAAATTAATATCAAGAAGCACAAGGTTAGTGCTTAAAAGAAAGGGACAAAGGCGTTCGAAAGAACGCTTTTTTATTTTATAACCCCTTTACTTCAAAGTTAGAAGAATTGGATAAAGGCGTCCTTTTTAGTAGCGAGGTCTGCTAAGGAGGACGTTTTTTTCTAGAGAACAATGGCGTTCTATGCCAAACGTTTTGGCACTAGAACGCCTTTTTGTTTTTGTTCTTTTATTAATTCGGGCAAGATTAAGGGTTATTGAAAAGTTTCTGAATCCAAAGGGGCTAGTAACAAATGAACAACGATAAACTTTGGTTAGAGAAAATACTGAATGAAGTGGAAACTCAAATGCGTGAAAACAATCTTGAAGGTTTTAAAGCAGTTATTAAGAGCTTGGATGCAGGTGCTATGAAGGTTTTAGATGAGACAGAGGACCTGTGGGAAAAAGATGCTAATTCTAAAGAGATGAGAGAAAAACTCAGTCTTCTCCGCCACTATTTAGATTATGTGAAAAGGTTCTGTGAAGGTAAAGTGTAGGTAGAAGGAGATTTTCGTGGACCGCATCCCCTTTGAAGAACAGATAAAGGCGTTGTCAAAAATAAGTAAGGCTATAGCTTCGGATTTGTATTTAGAAGATATTCTTCGTCTTATAGTGGCTGTCACGGCAGAGGCGATGGGGTCAAATATTTGCTCATTGATGCTCATAGATGAGAAGAAAAATGAACTTGTAATCAGAGCTACTCAAAGCATCAGTGAGGAATATAACAGAAAGCCTCCCTTAAAAATAGGAGAAGGGATTGCAGGAAAAGTGGCAGAACGGAATAGCCCTTTGGCTGTTAGAGATGTTACTAAAGAAAAAGAATATAAGTATCAAGATATTGCCAGGAAAGAAGGGCTCTGTTCTCTTTTGTGCGTTCCCTTAGCAGTGAAAGGTAAAGTCATAGGAGTAATTAATTGTTATACTTCCAGCCCGCATAATTTTACTGAAACAGAGATTAATATTTTAACCTCCATAGCCAACCAGGCAGCTGTGGCTATTGAGAATACCGAGCTGATGGTAAAAAGCAGAGTAATTCAAGAAGAATTGGAAGCGCGTAAAAGAATTGAACGCGCCAAGGGAATTTTAATGAGAGACGAAAACTTAACAGAGGAAGAGGCTTATCTAAAACTACAGAGATATAGCATGGACCATCGCAAGACCATGCGTGAAGTTGCCGAAGCAATTATTTTGGCAGAGGATATGAAGAAAACAAAAAATTCCCCTCACCTTAATCCTCTCCCCAAAAGGGAGAGGAAATAAAAAATAAAGAAAGGAGGTAAATAATGACTTTCAGTAAACCAAATGCCAGTCCTGCTACAAATACCAGGAACAGGGTAAATCCAGCGCCATGTTCTGGACTCTGTGTTGTATGTCTGGATGGTTGTATAGGCTTCTGTGAGGTGGCAAAATCTAGCATTAGGGGAAGAGAAGTTATCTATCCTCAGCCTTACGGAAAAGTTGTTGCTGGTTCTGAGAAAGACTATCCTATAGACTTTTCTCACTTCAATATTCAAGGTACATGCGTTGGTGCGGTGGGAGTGGAAGCAGACTCTGATAAAGCAACTTTTCCCGCTGTTAGCGTTGCGACAGAATTGGGTGGGAAGAACAAAATTAAGTTAAATGTACCATTCTTTACAGGTGCTTTAGGCTCAACCGATGTGGCGAGAATTAATTGGGAAGAAAATGCTGTGGGCGCAGCTATATTGGGAACAATAGTCGTCGCCGGGGAGAATGTCTGTGGGATGGACCATAAAGCCGAAATTAAAAATGGCAGGATAGTCAAATCCCCAGAAATGGAACGCAGAATCAATACCTATAAGAAATGGCATACAGGTAATGGCACGGTTGTAGTTCAATATAATGTTGAAGATGGAAGACTGGGTGTTCCGGAGTATGTCCTGGAGTTGGGTGTAGAGGCGATCGAGCCTAAGTGGGGCCAGGGGGCTAAAGATATAGGAGGCGAAGTAAAATTACCTTCTATAGAAAGAGCCTTCGAACTTAAGAAGAGAGGCTATATCGTTTATCCTGACCCAGAGGACCCTGTCACAAAGACAGCCTACGAAGAGGGAGCCATTAGAGAATTTGAGAGACATTCGAGACTCGGCATGGTGGAAGAAGAGACATTTTCCAGAGAAGTGGAGCGCCTGAGAAAACTCGGATTTAAATATATTACCTTAAAGACAGGCGCTTACCGACCAGCCGATTTGGCGAGAGCGGTGAAGTGTGCATCAGATACCAGGATTGACCTACTTACAGTGGATGGAGCAGGTGGTGGGACGGGGATGAGTCCCTGGAGGATGATGAACGAGTGGGGTATTCCGACGGTTGAACTGGAGTGTCTCCTCTATAAGATGCTGAAGAGAATAGATGAGCAGGGTAGGTATGTTCCGCCTGTGGCAATAGCCGGAGGTCTCGCATTGGAAGACCATATTTTCAAAGCCATAGCATTGGCTGCACCGTATGTTAAGGCTGTATGTATGGGTAGAGCCACATTTGCTGCGGCTATGGCTGCCAAGACGGTGGGTAACCTGGTAAAGGAAGGTAAGGTTCCTCCCGAATATAAGAAATATGGGAATACAATAGAACAGATTTTTGTTGCCGCTGAAACATTAAAGGCAAAATATGGAAAAGACTTCAAAGACATCCCCTTAGGTGCCATCGGAATGTGTACCTATTACGATCGGTTAGCAACAGGTCTCAGGCAGCTTATGGCCGGGGCGAGAAAATTTGCTCTAAAGCACATTGCCAGAAGCGATATCTTTGCTTTAACGAAAGAGGCTTCCGAAATCTCTGGCATTTCTTATGTGATGGATTGCGATAAGGATGAAGTAGATGAAATCCTTGGTTAGAATGAGGTGACCATGGAGAAAAAAGGGTTATGTAGTGCCTGCGTCAATGATAAGGGGTGCACTTTTCCGAGAAAGTTTCCTGTTTTGCAGTGCGAAGAGTTCGAGGGTTTTAAGCCGATGCCAGCAAAGATGAGAAAGGGAAAAAGGAAGAAGATGAAATTTAATGAAGAGCCAACGGTATGGGAATAGACCAAAAAAGGCAAAAATTGCTCTCGAAGACGGCAGAATTTTTGCAGGTCTCTCTTTCGGCGCAACTGGTGAGAGATATGGCGAAGTAGTGTTCAACACCAGCATGGCCGGTTATCAAGAAATCCTCACCGACCCCTCCTATAAAGGTCAGATTGTCACCATGACCTATCCCCTCATCGGTAACTACGGTGTAAATTCCGAAGATATTGAATCAAGAAAGCTGTTTGTCGAAGGTTTTGTGGTTAAAGAATGTAGCCGTATTGCCAGTAGTTGGCGCTCACAAAAAAGCTTAGACGAATACCTTAGAGAAAATAGCATAGTGGGTGTAGAGGGTATAGATACACGAGCACTTACACGACATATTAGATTGCAGGGGGCAATGAAGGCTGTTATCTCTACTGAGGATTTGGATGAAGAAAGTTTAGTTGAAAAGGCTAGGTCTTCACCTGGCTTAATCGGCAGGGACCTGGTTAAGGAAGTTACATCTAATAGAATCCAAAATTGGAGTGAAAAAGGCAAGTGCAAAGTAGTGGTCATTGACTGTGGAGTTAAGTTTAATATTTTGAGGGAATTGGTCAATAGTGGATGCCAGGTGACTGTTGTTCCAGCAAAGACAGAAGCCGAGAAAATTCTAAACATGAAGCCAGATGGCGTTTTGCTTTCCAATGGCCCGGGAGACCCGGCCGGGGTCCCCTATGTAGTTGAAACTGTAGGAAGATTAATCGGCAAATTGCCAATTTTTGGTATCTGTTTAGGACACCAGATGTTAGGATTAGCTTTTGGCGGGAAGACTTACAAGCTCAAATTCGGTCATCATGGTGCAAACCACCCTGTTAAAGATTTAAGGACTGGTAAGATTGCAGTCACGGTTCAGAATCATGGATTCTGCGTAGACATAGATTCTTTGAATAAAGATGATATTGAAATTACGCATATTAACCTCAATGACAATACATTAGAAGGAATGAGGCATAAAAAACTTCCTATATTTTCAGTGCAGTTTCACCCTGAAGCCTCTCCCGGCCCCCACGACGCATTATATCTATTCAAAGAATTTGTTGGAATGATGAATTTGTAGTGGCAAAGCGAAGCTTTGCTTTCCATGTAGGGGACGGACTCTGTGCCGTCCCTTCTATTGGGCGACCACGGAGTGTCGCCCCTACAATGTAGAGCTGGCGCTCTACCGCTACAAATTGTTAGCAGAGCTGGGGCTCTGCCCCTACGGAGTTTATTCCAAAGCAATGCCCAAAAGAACTGATATTAGTAAGATTCTTATTATTGGTTCAGGCCCAATTGTAATCAGCCAGGCCTGTGAGTTTGACTATTCAGGCACACAAGCTTGTAAGGTTCTGAGAGCCGAAGGATTTGAGGTAGTTTTGCTGAATAGTAATCCTGCTACTATTATGACCGACCCGGTAATGGCTGATAGAACTTATATAGAACCGATTACTCCAGAAGTAGTAGAAAAGATAATTGAAAGGGAAAGACCAGACGCTATTTTGCCAACATTAGGTGGTCAGACCGCCTTAAATGTTACTGTGGCTGTGGCAGAAAGAGGTATTTTCGACAAATATTGTGTAAGGGTAATAGGCGCAAATATCGAGGCAATCAAGAAAGCAGAAGATAGAGAATTATTTAAGGAAGCAATGCAAAAAATCGGATTAGATTTACCCCAGAGTGGGAAGGCTTATAACATAAAAGAGGCTCTTGATATAGTTGAGAGTGTAGGTTTTCCTGCAATTGTTCGCCCAAGCTTTACTTTAGGTGGTACAGGGGGAGGTGTAGCTTACAATAGAGAAGAATTTAAAGAGGTGGCTGAAAGGGGCCTTGAGTCGAGTATGATTAGCGAGATATTAATTGAGGAGTCTCTTATTGGCTGGAAAGAATTCGAGTTGGAGGTAATGAGAGACTTAAAGGATAACGTCGTCATCATATGCTCAATAGAAAATTTTGACCCTATGGGCGTTCACACGGGGGACTCAATTACTGTTGCCCCAGCGCAAACATTGACCGATAAAGAATATCAAGAAATGCGCGATGGAGCAATTGCCTGCATTAGAGAGATAGGTGTTGAAACAGGAGGCTCAAATATACAGTTCGCTGTAAATCCGGATAATGGTAGAATGGTTATTATTGAGATGAATCCCAGAGTATCGAGAAGTTCTGCTTTGGCTTCAAAGGCTACAGGTTTTCCCATTGCAAAGATTGCTACAAAATTGGCTATCGGTTACACATTAGATGAAATCCCAAATGATATCACCAAAAAGACTCCGGCTTGTTTTGAACCAACTATTGATTATTGTGTGGTAAAGATTCCTCGCTTTACATTTGAGAAATTTCCTGCAGCAGACTCCTCATTAACGATCTCTATGAAATCTGTAGGTGAGGTGATGGCTATTGGTCGAACGTTTAAAGAAGCTTTGCAGAAAGGGTTGCGTTCTTTAGAAATAGGGATTTCTGGATTAGAGGATTTAAGAACTAAAGTTTCAGATGATAGACTGGAAGAGAGATTGAGGGTGCCCAATGCAGAAAGGGTATTTTATATAAAATATGCATTAAAAAAAGGTTTGACAATAGATGAAATTTATGAGTTAAGTAGGATTGACAGATGGTTTTTACATAATATCAAAGAGATTGTAGAAATAGAAAAAGAGATTGTTTCCTTTAAAGGCAGAGGGAAGTCCAAAATTCCTACAGAACTTATCCGCAAGGCCAAAGAATATGGTTTCTCCGATAAACAATTGGCCAAACTTTTGGGAATGGATGAAGGTTTAGTTTATAAGCTGCGCAAAGAAAGAGGCATTTTACCTACTTTCAAACTCGTTGATACTTGCGCCGCAGAATTCGAGGCCTATACCCCGTATTATTACTCCACTTATGAATTAGAAGATGAGTCTGCCTAAACTTAATTTTCTATCGTCTTAAGGGGTAAGAAAATAAGATGTAGTGGCAAAGCGGCAGCTTTGCCTTCCATGTAGGGGACGGACGCAGTTTATGCCGATCTTTCGGCATGCCGTCCCTTCTATTGGGCGACCACCCCGTTTCCACGGGATAAACTGCGTGTCGCCCCTACAATGCAGAGCTTCGCTCTGCCGATACATCCAACCACGGGTTCGATGAA
>CAZJWT010000002.1:6745-8613 GCA_964550005.1 uncultured Clostridia bacterium
TGAATCGAACCCCTACAGTCTATTGTAGGGGCTCAATTTATTGAGCCCGTCCATCAGAGCAGAGCTGGCGCTCTTCCGCTAAAAATTGCGAATCCTGGAGATAAAATGGTAGATTGGGTGGCTATTTTAGATTTTGGCTCCCAGTATACCCATCTCATTGCCCGGAGAGTAAGAGAGTGCGGTGTCTATTCTGAAATAGTCCCTTACAATATCGATGCCCGGCAACTTTTAGCCAGACTACCGAAAGCTATTATTCTCTCAGGTGGCCCTGCCAGCGTTACTTCTAGGAAAGGCCTTATGTGTGATCGAGATATATTTAGCATAGGTATTCCTACCCTTGGGATTTGTTATGGAGCACAACTTATGGCTGAAGTTCTGGGGGGAAAAGTTGCCCCAGCCAAGGCAAGGGAATATGGAAAGGTTACTCTTCGCGTCAAATTCAGAGAGAGTCTATTCAAGGGATTATCTTTAGAAGAAACTGTCTGGATGAGTCACGGAGATAGGATTTCACGGTTACCCAAAGGTTTTCGGATAATCGGCTCAACTGAAAATTCTCCTATTGGCGCAATGGAGAACAAGGCCAGAAAACTTTACGGACTTCAATTTCATCCTGAGGTAGTTCATACGCCAAAAGGGAAAAAAATATTAAAGAATTTCCTTTATCATTTAGCAGATTGCAGGCCTTCCTGGAGTATACATTCGTTTGTCAAAAATTCTATTAATGAACTAAAAGAGAGAATAGGCAAAGAAAAAGTTCTGTGTGCATTAAGCGGTGGTGTAGATTCCTCCGTTTTAGCAACATTACTCTATAAAGCCATAGGAAAGAATTTAATAGCCATCTTTATTGATAACGGGTTATTACGCAAAGGCGAAGCGGTGCTGGTTAAGAAAAGATTTAGGAATTACTATCATGTTAATCTAAAAGTTGTAAATGCGGAGGATACCTTTTTAAGAGCCTTAAAAAGCGTTAAAAATCCTGAAACCAAACGCAAAATTATAGGGAGATTATTTATAGAGGTCTTGGAAAGAGAAGTCAAGAAATTAGGAAAGATAAAGTTTTTGGCGCAAGGCACATTATATCCAGATGTAATTGAATCAAGGTCTCCCTGGGGAGGACCTTCGGCAACTATCAAGACCCATCATAATGTGGGAGGATTACCCCCGCATCTAAAATTTCAGTTAATCGAGCCGCTTAAGTATCTATTTAAAGATGAGGTAAGACTTGTGGGCAAAGAGTTGGGGTTGCCCGACGAGATTGTTTACAGGCAGCCTTTTCCGGGTCCGGGACTGGCAGTGCGGATCATAGGTGCTGTTACTAAGCGAAAACTGGATATATTACGCAAGGCAGACTGGCTCCTAATTGATGAGATAAAACGAGCAAACTTGTATCGCAAACTATGGCAGTCATTCTGCGTACTGTTACCGGCGAAGACAGTAGGAGTGATGGGAGACCAGAGGTCGTATGAGAATGTTTTAGCCATAAGAGCAGTAACAAGCGAGGACGCAATGACTGCTCATTGGGCGAGGCTTCCCTATGAGCTATTAGAGAGAGTTTCAAGTCGTATTATAAATGAAGTCGAGGGAATAAACCGTGTGGTATATGATATTTCTTCTAAACCTCCAAGCACAATAGAATGGGAGTAGAGAATGTTGCAGGCAGAAATTCATATTACTCTAAAAAAGGCAGTATCTGATCCTCAAGGTTTGATTATTAAACATGCTTTGAGCTCTTTAAATTATAAAGAAGTTGGGGAAGTGCGGGTGGGAAAGTTAATTACTATCAAATTAAATCTTAATAGTAAAGAAGAAGCTGAAAAAAAACTTGACCAGATGTGTAAGAAACTCTTGGCAAATCCTATAATAGAAGA
>CAZJWT010000002.1:8713-28595 GCA_964550005.1 uncultured Clostridia bacterium
TTTCCTGGTTCCAACTGTGACCAGGATTGTTTTTACGTAATTAAGGACATTCTGAATCAATCCGTCAAATATATCTGGCATAAAGATACAAGATTGGACAACATTGATTGCGTTGTATTACCCGGCGGTTTTAGTTACGGAGATTATTTAAGAACAGGGGCTATCGCCAGATTTTCTCCGATAATGAAGCGAATCTTTGAATTTAGTGAACAAGGAAAAGCGGTAATTGGAATCTGCAATGGCTTTCAGATTTTGCTTGAGGCTGGTCTTTTGCCTGGAGCGATGTTGAGGAATAACAACCTTCACTTTATCTGTAAATATGTGCACATAAAGACAGAAAATAATGAAACACCCTTTACAAATCTTTGTAAAAAAAATCAAATTTTGAAAATACCAATAGCTCATAATGAAGGTAACTACTATGTTGATGAGGCCGGACTTAAAGAACTCAAAAGAAATAAACAGATTATTTTTCGTTATTGTAACAGGGAAGGCAGGACCGGTAGTGAATTCAATCCTAATGGAGCGGTGGATAATATTGCGGGGATTATGAATAGGAAGGGAAATGTATTGGGAATGATGCCCCATCCCGAAAGGAGTTCTGAGTTACTGCTCGGCTCAAATGGTGGACTTTCAGTTTTCAAATCGGTTATCAAATGGGTGGGAAAAAATAGGATTAAGGATTAATAAGTAAGAGAAAACTTAATCCTTAGAGCGAACGAAGTGAGCGCCTTAATCCTTAATTCCAAGAAGGAAAGAAGATGAAACCGGAAGTTTATCGTTCATTAGGCCTGAGTGAGGAAGAATACCAGAAAATTTTGGAAATCTTAAAGCGGGAACCAACGCCTACCGAATTGGCAATGTTTTCTGTGGAGTGGTCTGAACACTGCGGATATCCGCGTTCTCGTAACTGGCTTAAACTTTTCCCAAAGGAGGGCAAATACCAAACTTTAATAGGGGAAGATTCGGGAGGAATTATTGTTAATGATTTGGCTATCATTTTTAAGATGGAAAGCCACAATCATCCTTCGCAGGTGGAGCCCAAACAGGGTGCTGCTACAGGAGTGGGAGGTATTATCAGAGATATCTTTACCACAGGAGCGCGGCCAATAGCATCCTTAAATTCTTTGCGTTTTGGACCTTTACAAGATTCATACAACAGGTATCTTTTGACAGGAGTGGTAGATGGAATCCAATTCTATGGAAATTGTTTGGGGGTACCAACCGTCGGTGGCGAGATATATTTTGACGAAAGCTATACTGGCAATTGTTTAGTTAATGTGATGAGCATTGGCATCGGGGAGAAAGATAAATTAGCCAGGGCACGCGCTTTCGGAGTCGGCAATTCTCTTATGTATGTTGGAGCGACTACTGGAAGAGACGGCATTGGAGGTTGTAGCGTTTTAGCTTCGCAAGAGTTTAAAGAAGATGAAGAAAAAAGGCCAACAGTTCAAATTGGAGACCCTTTCACTGAAAAATGCTTAATTGAAGCTACATTAGAAGCTTTAGCCACAGGGCACATTGTAGGAATTAAAGATATGGGTGCGGCAGGTCTTACCTGTTCAACGAGTGAAATGGCTTCAGCTGGTGAATCAGGGGCAGAGATAGAATTACAACTTGTTCCCAGAAGAGAAGCCGATATGGAACCTTGGGAAGTAATGATGTCTGAATCTCAAGAGAGGATGCTTCTTTGTGTTAAGAAAGGAAAAGAGAAAGAAGTAGAAAAGATATTTACAAAGTGGGATTTAAATGCTGTAGTTATTGGTAGAGTCACTGAGGATGGGGTTGTTAGGGTCAAAGATAAAGGTAAGATAGTGGCGGAAATAGAAGCCCATGCGTTAACTGAGGCACCTGTCTATGATATGCCCTATAAGAAGCCAGATTACTTGGATGAGTTGAATAGATTGGATATGAATACAATTCCTGAACCTAAAGATTACGACGAAGTTTTTCTCAAACTTTTGGGTTCTCCCTCTATTTCCAGTAAAGGATGGGTTTATGAACAGTACGATCATATGGTCCAGACTAATACCGTAGTCTTGCCCGGTTCTGATGCAGCTGTGCTAAGATTGAAGGGAACAGACAAAGCTATTGCTGCCACTATCGATTGCAATAGCCGTTATTGCCACTTAAATCCATACCTAGGCGCTCAAATTGCAGTTGCAGAGGCGGCAAGAAATTTAGTATGTTCAGGAGCAGAGCCAGCAGCCCTCACAGATTGTCTAAATTTTGGCAATCCTGAAAAGCCCGATAGATTCTGGCAGTTTAAGAGTTGTGTGGAAGGAATTGCTTATGCCTGTAAGTTTTTTGAAGTACCTGTAGTCAGCGGCAATGTCTCCTTTTTCAATGAGAGCCCTAAAGGTGCAATTTATCCTACTCCTGCAATTGGAATGGTTGGAATTATTGATGATCTGACCAAAGTTTGTACGCAATATTTTAGGAAAGAAAATGATATAATTATTCTTTTGGGAACTTGCAAGGAGGAATTGGGAGGGAGCGAATATTTAAGAGAAGTGCATAATTTAATAAAGGGTGATGTGCCAGCTTTAGATTTACAGTTAGAACAGGCGGTTCAAGCCACAGCATTGGAAGCAATAAGGAAAGGATTAGTTAGTTCAGCGCACGACTGTTCTGAAGGGGGGCTAACGGTTGCATTGGCTGAATGCTGTGTATCCAATAGAGAAGATATGATTGGCGCTGTTATCGACAAATTAACTTTTGACATTAGAAAGGATGCATTACTCTTTGGCGAATCTCAATCGAGAATTATTCTTTCTTGTAGGAAGGAATACATTAATGAAATTCGAAATATTGCCATAAGAAATAATGCGCCCTTTCAAATAATTGGTCGAACAGGTGGCAAAGAATTCAAAATAATAGCTGGCAAAAGAGAACTAATCAATTTATCCCTTGAAAAAATGGCTGAAAAATGGGCCAGTTCATTGCAGTCATTAATTATGGTTTAGGAATGAAAGCCATTCCTTCCCCTCACCTTATATCCTCTCCCCTTAGGGGAGAGGGTTGGGGTGAGGGGAGAGGGTCGGAGTGAGGAGGCTCTTCCTATATCCTATCCCCAAGAGGAGGAATTGTTTGGCTATAGTTGTGATCGATTACGGTATGGGAAATTTGCGAAGCGTCAGCAAAGCACTGGAGAGGGTAGGAGCAAAAGTTAGAATAGCTTCTGAGAAGAAGGCGATTTGTAATGCTGATGCCATTGTTCTTCCCGGTGTGGGTGCTTTCTCTCAGGCTGTGGATAATCTCAAAAAGCTGAAAATCATTCCTGATATTTATGAATTTATTGAAAAGGGTGGGCCTTTTTTGGGTATTTGCCTCGGATTCCAGTTGCTATTTAGCGAGAGTGAAGAAGGTGGTGCCCCCAGAGGATTAGAAATTTTAGAGGGGAAAGTGAGGCGATTTGAGAACAAAATGAAAGTACCCCATATGGGGTGGAATGAGATAAAACCGAAAGGCAAGGTGGATTTGTTTTCGAATCTCGGCTTTCCGTGCTTTGTCTATTTCGCCCATTCTTATTATGTTGAGCCACGAGATACAAAGGTAGTTGCTGCAATAACGGAATATGGAAGAGAATTTGTCTCTATGATTCACAAGAATAATATTTATGGGATGCAATTTCATCCTGAGAAGAGTGGAGAGAAAGGATTAAAAATTTTAAGAAATTTTTGCAATCTATTCTAATCCTAAAGAGAGATCTATTATGTTAACCAAAAGGATTATCCCTTGTTTAGATGTGATGAATGGGCGTGTGGTAAAGGGGGTTCATTTTGTAAATCTGAAAGATGCAGGAGACCCGGTGGAAACTGCCGCCTTTTACAGTAAAGAGGGAGCTGATGAACTTGTATTCTTAGATATTACGGCCACCGTTGAAGAACGTAAGACGACAGTAAAGGTAGTTAGCAAAACCGCTGAAGAAGTTTTTATTCCCTTTACAGTGGGGGGAGGTATCAGCGGGATAGAAGATATCAATTTGTTACTTAAATCCGGCGCTGATAAAGTTTCCATAAATACAGCAGCAGTAAAGAATCCTGTCTTGATTAGTGACGCTTCGGAAAAGTTTGGGAGTCAATGTATTGTCGTAGCGATAGATGCTAAAAGAAAGACAAAGGGAAAGTGGGAAGTGTATGTTGATGGAGGTAGGACTCCTACTGGCATAGATACGGTAGAATGGGCAAAAAAGGCAGCAGGGATGGGTGCTGGCGAAATCCTTCTTACCAGTATGGATACAGATGGTACTAAGGGTGGATACGATATTGAGCTAACTCGTCTGGTTTCGGAGTCAGTAAACATTCCTGTGATTGCCTCTGGTGGAGCGGGGAAGCTCGAGCATTTCTATGAGGTTTTTACTGACGGAAAAGCCGACGCCGCTCTGGCTGCTTCTATCTTCCACTATGGAGAGTATAGAATCAAAGATGTAAAAGAATATTTACTGGCGAAGGGAATCAAGATAAGAGCCTGAGAGGGAGAGGTTCCCCCTCACCTTAATCCTCTCCCCTATGGGGAGAGGGACAGGGTGAGGGGTTGTTTAGGGGAGAGGAAAGAGGCGAGGAATAAATGAGTGGAACAGAGGAGACAAAGTGTTGAAGGAATCGTGTGGAATATTTGGTATCTTTGGACACGCGGATGCTGCCAGGCTTACATATTTAGGTCTTTATGCCCTTCAGCATAGAGGACAGGAAAGTGCGGGAATCTTTGTCTCTGACGGCAATAAGATGAGTGGGCACAGAGGCATGGGACTTGTGGCTGAGGTTTTCAGTCACGAAGTGCTGAAGAAACTTTCCGGGCATCTTGCAATAGGCCATGTCCGTTATTCTACTACGGGCTCTTCTATTATTGAGAATGCTCAGCCCTTTTTCGTGAAATACTCCCAAGGGTCTATCGCCATTGCTCATAATGGCAACTTGGTCAATACTCTTCGCCTGAGAAATGAACTGGAGAAATCAGGATCTATTTTCCAGTCTACGATGGATAGTGAGGTGGTGGTGCATTTAATAGCAAGGTCAAATGAAACCGATTTAGAGAAAAGAGTAATCTATTCTCTGACTCAGATAGAAGGAGCCTACTGTTTCGCTTTATTAACAGAAGATAGGTTAATTGCAATAAGAGATCCACGGGGCTTTAGGCCACTGTGTCTGGGAAAGCTCGACGATGCTTATTGTCTTGCTTCGGAAACCTGTGCTCTCGACCTCATCCAGGCTGAGTATGTTAGAGACGTAGAGCCAGGAGAAATACTCTTTATAGATAAGAATGGACTCCACTCTGTCAGGCCATTTTCCGGTATGAAGCATTCTTTTTGCATCTTTGAATTTATCTATTTTGCCCGACCGGATAGTGATATTTTTGGAAAGAGTGTTTACCTGACTAGAAGGAGGTTGGGTATGCAGTTGGCCAAAGAATGTCCGGTAGAGGCAGATTTAGTTATGCCTATCCCAGATTCTGGCAACTATGCGGCTCTGGGCTACGCCGAGCAGTCTGGAATTCCCTTTGAAATGGGCATTGTGAGAAATCATTACGTGGGCAGGACTTTTATCGAGCCTTCCCAATATGTACGGGATTTGGGCGTAAAAGTAAAGCTTAATCCAGTGAAAGAAATCTTGAAAGGTAAACGCATAGTAATTGTGGAGGATTCTATTGTTCGGGGGACGACATCGCGAAGCAGAATAAGAACTCTCCGTAATGCTGGAGCTAAAGAGATTCATATGAGAATTAGTTGCCCTCCGCATAGATTTCCTTGCTTCTATGGAATAGATTTCCCTACGAAGGATGAATTAATAGCTTCCTCGCACACCTTAGAAGAAATAAGAGATTATATTGGTCTGGACAGCATAGGTTACCTGAGCCTCGAAGGAATGCTCAACTTAATGTACCTGGATAAAAAAGAGTTCTGTGTAGCCTGTTTTGATGGAAATTATCCTATTTCAACCAATGAAGAAGTCTCAAAATATAGATTAGAGTGAAATAGACTGGAAAAAGATAAAAAAACGACTGTTTTCGCGAACGTGGTGAGTCTCCTGCCGGAACCCAGGTTTTTGGGACCTCCAAATTTCCCCACAAAAGAGATTTCTGAAAAAGCCAGAAATCTCTGATTTCATAGATGAAAGATAAGATTACACAGATGACAACGGAGTTGTCATTGCGAGTCCCGATTGAAAATCGGGACGTGGCAATCCCGTTGAAGACTTAGGAGATTGCTTCACTTCGTTCGCAATGACATTTCTGTGTAATCATTCTAACAATCGGTGTAATTAGAAGTCTCCAGGTATTTTTTCAGAGACTTGGAAAAAAATCTTGACATTACCTTCTGTAAGATTTAGCTTGCTTTAAATTCCAAAAAAAGTATAATATGTTTCGTTAAAAGTTTTACAGGTAAAAAGGCTGCGGGTTGCGCTTCTTTAACAGGGGAGGTTAATTCATGGAGACACCAGTTGTTAATGCAGCATTGGCAAAAGATTTGGGGCTTACGGAAGAAGAGTTTGACGAGATAAAAAAGTTGCTCAAAAGAGTTCCAAATTTTACGGAGTTGGGTGTTTTTTCAGCGATGTGGTCGGAGCATTGCAGCTATAAGAATTCACGCAAATTGTTCAGACTCTTTCCTACCAAAGGCAAACAGGTATTGGTTGGCGCAGGTGAAGAGAACTCTGGAATCGTTGATATAGGGGATGGACTGGGGGTTGCCTTTAAGATAGAATCGCACAATCACCCTTCAGCAGTAGAGCCTTTTGAGGCATCAGCGACAGGTATAGGTGGATGTTTAAGGGACATATTTACAACCGGAGCAAGGCCTGTTGCCGGCTTAGGCGCATTGAGATTCGGAAGCCTGGATAACGAAAGGGTTAAGTTCTTGTTTAAAGAAGTTATTAGAGGGTTAGCCCATTATGCCAATACTGCAGAGGTCAATGCAGTAGGCGGCGAGACCTATTTTGATGAAAGTTATGAAGGCAATCCTTTAGTTAATGCCTTTGTTGTGGGTATTGTAAAGCGAGAAAACATTGTGAGAGGTACCGCATATGGACCAGGAAATCCTGTATATTATATCGGAGGAGAGACTGGCAGAGACGGTGTAGGCGGAGCAAGTTTTGCATCCAAAGAAATTACTGAACAGTCCAGTTCTGCTAAGGCCGCAGTTGCCATAGGTAATCCAGAGCTGGGTAAACGCTTAAGAAAGGCTTGCCTGGAATTGATAGAAAAAAGGCTTGTCGTGGGAATGCAGGATATGGGTGCAGCTGGACTTACCTGCTCTTCCTGCGAGACAGCTGCAAGAGGCGGAACAGGCATTGAAATAGATGTTGCCTTAATTCCCCAGAGGGAAAAGGGGATGACACCTTATGAAATCCTCTTATCTGAATCTCAGGAGAGGATGCTGGCCATCTTAAAAGACGGCAAAGAAAAAGAGGCTCTGCACATATTGAAAAAGTGGAATATCAATGCGGTAAGAATTGGAAAGGTAACGGATGATAAAATGATGCGAGTTAAGGAGAATGGGGTGGAGGTTTGCGAAATTCCTGCAGAGGCCCTTACGAAAAAAGCACCCCTCTATGATAGAGAAGTCGCAGAACCCGCGTACCTGAAAGAGGCACAAAAGCTGAATCGCGAATCGGTTAAGGAACCAGATGACTTCAATAAAGTGTTATTGCAATTACTCTACTCCCCCACTATTGCTAGCAAAGAATCAGCATATAAGAAATTTACTGCTATAGATAAGGATGAAGTGGCAGTGGGAGCAGGTTCAGATGCGGCTGTGGTTAGAGTTAAGGGCACTAAAAAAGCCTTAGCGATAAGCGTAGATTGCAATGGCAGATACTGCTATCTTAATCCCTATAACGGCGCGATGATGGCGGTGGCAGAAGCGGCGAGAAATACAGTTTGCGCTGGGGGAAGGCCGCTGGCGATTACCGATGGTTTAAATTTTGGAAATCCGATGAAACCTGAAAATTACTGGCAATTTAAGAAGTGTATAGAAGGGCTTTCCAAGGCATGCGCTGTGTTAAATACACCAGTTGTCAGCGGTAACGTAAGCTTCTATAATGAGAATCCTAAAGGAGCGGTAGACCCAACTCCGATGGTGGGAATGGTCGGGTTGATAAAGGATGCGGATAGATATGTTACACAGGATTTTAAGAATGAGAACGATTTGATAGTCCTTTTAGGGGAAAACAAGCCTGACCTTTCGGGTAGCGAGTATTTATACCTTGTCCACAAACAGAAGAAAGGTAATCCCCAGATAGATATATACATGGAGAAGGCTGTTCAGGAAGCATGCCTCGAGGCGATCGAGTCAGGTATTATCAATTCCGCCCACGATTGTTCGGAGGGTGGGTTGGCGGTAACCCTGGCTGAATCATGTATTACAAACGCAGATAAGATGCTGGGAGCAGTGATAAAACTGGATGAGTTGAAAAACAAAAATATAAGGATAGATGAGATTCTATTTGGTGAGGCACCCTCCCGAATAGTGGTTTCTTTAGACAAAGATAAACTAGGAGTCTTAGAGAAGATAGCGAAAAGACATTCGGTTCCATATCGAGTTCTAGGCAATGTCGGAGGGAAAAAACTCATAATTAAATATAAAGAAAAGACAATAATTGACCTTCCCTTGACAAAATTAAGTGATACCTGGAGGAAAGCAATTCCCGCAAGACTGTAGTGACAGAGCGTCAGCCCTGCTAGGTAAGGAATGTAGCGGCAGAGCGTCAGCTCTGCTAAAAGGTAAGGCAAAGCTTCGCTTTGCCACTACAATATTGGAGATATACGGATATGAAACTAGTAAGGATAATTCCCTGCTTGGATATAAAGGATGGAAGGGTAGTTAAGGGTGTAAAGTTCGTCAATTTAAGAGATGCTCGCGACCCGGTAGAAGCAGCAGCTGCCTACTGCGCTGCCGGTGCGGATGAGCTTGTTTTCTTAGACATTGCTGCTTCCGTAGAAGGGAGGGCTACCCGTTTGGATTGGGTAAGAAAGGTAAAAGAGGTAACTACTGTGCCTTTCTGCGTAGGAGGGGGCATCAGAGATTTAGAGGATATGCAGGCACTTTTTAATCTTGGAGCAGATAAAATCTCTATTAACACAGCGGCAGTTGGAAATCCTGCTTTAATAAAAGAAGCTAGCGAAAGATTTGGCAAAGAAAAGCTTGTTGTGGCTATTGACGGAAGGAAAAACGCTCCCGGCAGCGCTCGGCCGAGACTGGAAGTTTTGATTAAGGGCGGAGAAGAATCAACGGGCTTAGATTTAGTCAAATGGGCAAAGCGAGTTGAAAAATTGGGTGCAGGAGAGATTCTTTTGACCAGCAAGGACGCTGATGGCACTAAGGCTGGATACGACATTGAGCTAACTCGCCTCGTTTCGGAATCAGTGAATATTCCCGTGATCGCCTCTGGTGGAGCGGGAAGACTCGAGCATTTCTATGAGGTATTGACTGAAGGAAAAGCAGATGCGGTCCTGGCTGCCTCTATCTTTCACTATGGAGACTATAAGATCAAAGAGGTCAAAGATTATCTCTTGGGCAAAGGAATAAGTGTAAGAACTTAGAAATTTCTTGACAAAAAAGGAAAGGAATAGGTAATATAATTACTGGAATACGAAAAAGTATTCTGCAAAGTTAAAGCGAGTCTTCTGGCAAGAGTGGCCGGAGGGCTTTTTTGTTTGACTCATTGCTTATCTGAACAAAGCTAAGGCTTTGCTGGTACGCGAGGGAAGGATGTAGCTGCAGAGCGATAGCTCTGCTAATAACTATGTCATTGCGAGTCCCGATTGAAAATCGGGACGTGGCAATCCCGAGATTGCTTCACTTCGTTCGCAATGACAACGCTTTGCTGCTACAAGAAAAGGATGTAGCTGCAGAGCGATAATTGTGCTAAAGGGAAAGAAAATGGCGACTAAATACATTTTCATTACAGGAGGCGTAGTCTCTTCGTTAGGTAAAGGGATAACTGCAGCGTCAATTGGATGTTTATTAAAGAGTTGTGGGTTGAGAGTAAATATCCTGAAAATAGACCCTTATCTTAATGTAGACCCGGGAACAATGAGCCCTTTTCAACATGGAGAAGTTTTCGTTACTGAAGACGGAGCGGAAACCGATTTAGATTTAGGCCATTATGAGAGGTTTCTGGATGTCAATTTGAAACAAACCAGTAATATTACCAGTGGTGTAATCTACGACGCAGTAATTAGTAAAGAAAGAAAAGGGGATTTCTTGGGTAAGACCGTTCAAGTCATTCCCCATGTCACTGACGAAATTAAGTCTCGTATCAAGGCGTTATCAAAAA
Organism: uncultured Clostridia bacterium; assembly: GCA_964550005.1. GTDB lineage: Bacteria > UBA6262 > WVXT01 > WVXT01 > WVXT01 > CAZJWT01. Next base: position 18,991 of record CAZJWT010000002.1, read on the forward strand.
ATTGCGATGTAGTAATCACTGAAATTGGCGGAACTACAGGCGATATCGAGGGACTCCCTTTTCTAGAAGCAGCGAGGCAGTTTAAGCAGGATGTGGGAGGAGATAACGTTTGTTATATTCACGTGACCCTTGTGCCGTACATCCGAGCTGCTGAGGAGATGAAGAGCAAGCCTACACAACAGAGTGTAGCTAAGTTAAGAGAAATTGGAATTGAGCCTCAGATAATTGTTTGTCGAACTGAAAGACCGTTGTCGAAAGATTTAAGGAAAAAGATTGCATTATTCTGTAGCGTTCAGGAAAAAGCAGTAGTCGAAGAAAGGGACGTTTCCACCAGTATCTATGAGGTCCCTTTGATGCTAAAAAGGGAAAACCTCGATACTATTTTATTGAAAATGTTACGGTTGAGAAGAAAGACGAGCGACCTATCTCAATGGGAAAAGACCGTTAAGAAAATAGGGAATTTGAAAGAAACTGTGACAGTCGGTGTTGCAGGGAAATATACTCAACTGAGGGATGCTTACAAGAGTATATTGGAGGCATTGACTCATGGGGGACTGGGGAATAACGTGAATGTCAAAATAAAGTATATCGATGTAGAAAGAAAAAAATTACAGGAGGAACTGGAAACTGTGGACGGAATTCTCGTTCCCGGAGGATTTGGAGAGCGGGGTATTAATGGGAAAATAAGGGTATGCAGATTTGCTCGGGAGAGTAAGGTTCCTTTTCTGGGTATCTGTTTAGGAATGCAGTGCGCCGTAATCGATTTTGCTCAAAGCGTTTGTGGAATGAAGGGAGCAAATAGCACGGAATTCAATCCGGCTACTCCTTATCCGGTTATCGATTTGCTTCCTGAGCAGAAGAAGATATTTCAAAAAGGCGGAACGATGAGGTTGGGGAATTATCCGTGCAGAATCAAAAGAGGCTCTCTTGCCTTTCGCGCCTATAAGAGAGAACTTGTGTTTGAGAGACATCGACATAGGTATGAATTGAACAATAAGTTTCGAGCCAGGTTGCAAGCAAAAGGGCTCGTGGTGACCGGCGAATATGATAAAAAGCATCTGGCAGAAATCGTTGAACTTAAAGGCCATCCGTGGTTTATAGCAGTCCAGTTCCACCCGGAATTTAGATCCAGACCCAACAGGCCGCACCCGCTGTTTAGAGAATTCATCAAAGCCTGCTTGAATAGGAAAGAAAGTCTACAGAGTAAAACTTAACTTAATTAGAGATTTCGAAAGAATTTACGGTCCGTTCGATAGCCGATTACGGCTATAAGAAAAAGAAAATGGAATGGGAAACAATGAAAGAAGACAAAAAAGCAGTAGTACTTTTAAGTGGTGGACTTGATTCATCCACTTGCTTATACAGGGCAATAGAAGATGGATATGTGCCTTACGCATTATGTTTTGACTACGGACAGAGACATCTCAAGGAGGTCGAATCTTCAAGAAGAATAGCTAAAAAGGCTGGTGCAATTTTTAAAAAGATCAAGATTGATTTAAGACAAATAGGAGGTTCGGCTTTAACGGATAATATAGAAGTTCCTTTGGGAAGAGAGATGGAAGAAATAGTCAGCGGTGTCCCACCGACTTATGTACCGGCAAGAAATACAATTTTTATTAGTATAGCTTTGAGTTTTGCCGAGGTGATAGACGCAGATGCAATCTATATAGGTGCGAATATGATAGATAATCCAGGATATCCAGATACAACACCGAGATATATGGAAACATATCAGAATCTGATTAATGTAGCTATAAAAAAGACAGTAGAAGGCGGCAAAATAGAAATAAAAACTCCTTTAATTCAAATGTCTAAGAAAGAGATAGTACAAGAGGCAGTAAGGCTAAAAGTGCCTTTAGAACTTACTTGGAGTTGTTATCAGGGGAAAGAAGAACCTTGTGGCGAGTGTGATGCCTGCAGATTGAGAGCTAAAGGCTTCGAAGAAGCGGGTTTGATCGATAGTTTATGTCAAAAAAGGTGACAATTGAATGGATTACTTCACTCAATTTTTGAAATTCTTGCCTAAATCCTTCTCCTCGCATTAAACCTTTCTCTCGTTATTAAGATGATGAAAATCTATCTTTCGTAGAAAATTTTATTGCTTTTTAAGAAGAATGCTGTTATAATTTAAAAATTGCTAAAAAAATGGTAGCCGACGGCTTTAGCCGGCGAATTGACGCAACCTGAAGGTTGCGGCTACCAAATAAAAAAAGAATGCCGTAAAAATTACGCCCATAAAGGGCTACACTACCTGTAGGCGTCCCGATAAATCGGGATGCCTACATTAATTGGTACATATTGTTAAGGGTGGAGGGGATGAGAGCTTTTATTGCGGTGGGAATATCCAGTGAAGTTAGGGAAAAGATTGCTCAAATTGAGGCGGAGTTCAGGAAGGGAGATATGGATGTCAAATGGGTTGAGCCTGGAAACGTCCACATCACTCTAAAATTTCTGGGTGAGGTGAGTGAACAGAATCTTTCCGGGGTAATTGAAAAAACAAGGCTGGCAGTCGCCGGGATTTCCAATTTCAGGGTTCACCTTTCTGGGTTGGGTAGCTTTCCCAACCTTAAATCTCCACGGGTAGTCTGGATTGGAGTAAGTGAAGGTAAGCAGGAACTGAAGAATTTAAGCGAGAGAGTTGAAGAAAATCTTTCCTATCTGGGATTTGCCAAAGAGAAGAGAGAGTTTTCTGCCCATTTGACGATTGGCAGGGTAAGGTCTCCGAAGGGAACGAGGGAATTGGTTAAGAAAATTGAGGAATTGGAAAATAGTGATGTGGGAGAATTTTCTGTGGACAAGGTGCTGGTTATGGAGAGCCAGCTGAGTTCGAAAGGGCCCACTTACAGGATAATAGAAGAAATGGACCTGAGATGATTATTAAGAATTTGAAAGATAAGTTACTGGAGAAGAGATACCGCGTGGTACTGGCTATGGCTTTCATATTGCTTATCGGAGTGGCAACTATCATTTCTCGAAAGAGTGAAATGGAGCTTCGTTCTCTTCCCTTCTCCCCTGGTGATTTCAAGGAGATAGCACTTACCTTTGACGACGGTCCGGTTCCCAGTGCGACACCAAAAATCTTAGAGACGCTGAAGAAAGAGAGCGTTAAGGCAACTTTCTTTGTAGTGGGAAGGATGGTAGACAAGTATCCATCATTATTGAAACAGATATGGGAAGAAGGACACGATGTCGGTAACCATACATATAGCCATCCAGATTTAACTAAATTGTCTAAAGGAGATATCCTCAAAGAATTGGAGAAAACGCGTTTATTAATTAGAAAAATTACTGGAAAAGACACGTACCTCTTTCGTCCTCCTGGCGGGAGATATGACAACAAGGTAATTGTAACCACTACGCTGGCTAAATATAAGATGATACTCTGGACAGATTATCCTGAGGACTACGGTTGTTTATCCAGCAGGCTGATTTATCAAAAGGCGCTTTCGAATGCGGAAGACGAAGGGATAATTCTGTTGCATAACGGACTGGATACTACGCTGGAGGCTCTTCCTAAGATCATTTGGGAATTGAAAAAAAGGAAATATAGATTGGTTACAATTTCAGAGCTAATGGAAGAAATAGGTGAGAAAGAGAAGGTCTATTTTGAAAAATTTGAAAGGGAGCAAAAAGTGAGACCCCCATTAGAAATGGCGGTTACTGAGTAGGTTGTACGCGTGGGATTTGGGGTTTCGACTCTTGTAGGATAGCTGGACAACAATTTGTTTTGAGTTTTCGCTAAAAGTTTGGAGTCCTTCCGAAAGGAAGGGCGTGTAAAAGGGAACCTCCGATGAATCGGAGGACTCCAGAAGAATTTAGATATTCGTGTTTTGAGGATGCATCCCGATTTTTAATCGGGAAATTCGTGCCTACAGGTGTGAAATAGCTATGAGAATTCTAGGGATCGATTATGGGGAGAAAAGGATTGGGTTGGCGCTCAGCGACCGTTCAAATATGGTTGCTCGGAGTCTGAAAGTTTTAAACAGAAACGGAACTCGTAGTTGGCTTGAGGAGATAAAAGCAATTGTAGATCAGAACAAGATTGAGAAGATTGTTATCGGTTTACCTCGAAATATGAATGGTTCCCTGGGGGAGAAAGCGAAAGAGGTCTTGGCATTTGTGAAAGTTCTGGAAAAGGCAGTAGGGGTACCCACAGTAACCTGGGATGAAAGGTTAACAACTGTTAGTGCAGAGAAGGTGCTTCTACAGGCAGAGTTATCAAGGAAAAAAAGAAAAGATATTTTAGATAAACTTTCTGCCTGCATAATTTTGCAGAACTATTTGGACAGTATTGAGTCGGGTCAAAAAGAGAGAAGCGGAGGGAACAATAGATGAGAATAATAAGAATAGGTGTTGTAATCCTGTGCTTATTTATTCTTGGAATCTCGGTGGTTTTCATTTTGTCTCGTCGTCCGACCAAAACTTCTATGGTAACAATAGAACAAGGAGTGAGTGCCCAGTGGGTAGCGGAATTACTTGAAAAGGAAGGTTTAATTCCCAGTAAGAAGTACTTTCTACTTCTTCTCAGACTCAGAAGGCTGGAGAACAAAATTAAAGCAGGAATTTACGAAATAGATTCAAAACAAGGTACTCGCCGAATTATAGACCAACTCATTTCTGGAAAAAGCGAGACAATAAAGTTGACCGTTCCAGAAGGATTTACTGCCAGCCAGATTGCCCAGTTAGTCGAAGAGAAAGGACTGGGAAGAAAAGATAGGTTTTTAAAGATTGCTGAACAGAGGAGACTGGAAGGCTATCTTTTTCCGGAAACCTATTTTTTTGATTATGATACTTCAGAAGAAGAAATTATTGGTGTGATGGTTGACCAGTTCAATAAGGTGTTTACAAAAGAGATGGAAGAGAGAGGGAAGAAGTTTAGCTTCACAAAAAGCGATACGGTAATTTTGGCTTCCATGGTCGAGAAAGAGGCTGGCAAGGACGAGGAGAGGCCGTTAATTTCTGCCGTTTTCCATAATCGTTTAAGGAAACGTTGGTATTTAGAATCTTGTGCTACGGTTCAGTACGCGATGGGAGAGCATAAGGATAAATTGACCTATAAGGATTTAAAGGTGGACTCTCCGTATAATACTTACACCCATTTCGGTCTTCCTCCAGGGCCTATTTGTAATCCTGGTCTATCTTCTATTAAGGCCGCCCTGTATCCAGCCGAGACCGATTTGATGTTCTTTGTTACCCAAGGAGAAGGCACCCATAGATTCTCTAAATACTATCAGAAACACCTGGAAGTCCAAAAGAAAAAATTAGATAAAAAGTGAATTTTATGAGCGGAAGAAATGCCTGAATTGCCAGAAGTAGAAACAATAAGAAGAGGATTGGAAGAGAGAATTTTAGGAAAGAAAGTGAACAGAGTGGAAATAAATACAGCTAAAATGTTCAAAGAGCCTTCCCCGAAAAGATTTAAGGAAGAAGTGGAAGGGAAAATTTTTAAAGAGGTTATCCGTAGAGGAAAGTATTTAATTTTGGGATTATCTTCCGGGAAGAAGATAGTGATCCATCTTAGAATGACGGGGCAACTAATTTACGGAGAAAAGGATATGAAGAGCAGGGTATCCCTTCTCCTGTCAGATGGCAAATATTTGAACCTTAATGACAGGAGGCGTCTGGGAGAAATCAGATTGGTAGAAAACTGGGAGAAAGTTCCAGGCATTGCTAAGATTGGGATGGAGCCTCTGGAAGAGAATTTTACGCTCAAAGTCTTTGGTGAAATGTTAGCTAAAAAGAAGGCTAAAATCAAACCTTTATTGATGGACCAAGAGTTCTTAGCTGGTTTGGGAAATATTTATGCTCAAGAAGCGCTGTTCAAGGCAGGAATTCATCCAGAAAGGCAAGCTCACCGGCTCAAGCGGGGCGAGGTGAAGTCGCTATTTTCTGAAATAAAGAAGGTCTTACGGGAAGCCATAAGTTACAGGGGATCCTCATTAAGTAGTTATGTTGATGTGGAAGGAAGAAGAGGGAGTTTCTACTCTCGCCTCCAGGTCTATGGACGGGGTGGTGAGCCTTGTGTTAAATGTAAGACGCCTTTGAAGTTTATTAAACTTTCTGGTAGGGGAACTGGTTTTTGCCCGAAGTGCCAGAAATAGAAGTCAAAAATCAAAAATCAAATTTCAAATTCCAAATTCCAAATTCCAAATTCCAAATTCCAAATTCCAAATGATAAGAATACTAATTGACGATAAGCGAAAGCGATTAATTTGAATTTTGGATTTTGACATTTGGATTTATTTCCTGGATGTAATTAGGAGGAAATATGGAAAAAAGAGAGCTCATATTGATTATTTTCTTGTGGATTTTTCTGACAACTATGCTATTTCCAACCGCAGTTAGGGGATGGGGAAGAAAACCGCCCCCAGAACCAAAGACAGTTGAGGAAAGAATCGCGCGCAAATTTCACATTGAGGAAAGCAATGTTCGGGCTTTGGAAGAGAGCGGTTATGGGACAGAAGAGGTTATTAAACTTTTGATTCTGGCAACCGCCACAGGTAAGAGACCGGATGAGATTAGTATCCTGAAGGAGGAAGGAATGGGCTGGGAAGAGATTGCCAAGAGGTATGGAATTGAAACGGACATTCTCGGTATGGAAACCCAGAAACTCTTATCCGAAGTGGAAGGAAAGAAGGAAGAAGAAATAACAGAAGAGAAGAAGCCAGAAATCGAACTGGAAATCGAGAAAGAATTAAGAAAAAAGATGGAAATGGAAAAGACGGAATCGGATGAGTTACGTTGAACTTTATGAGAGAGGTATCTTAAGAAAGAGAAAAGAAGAGCTTAATAAATTACTTGAGAAATGTCACCTCTGTCCCAGGAAATGCATGGTAAATCGGTTGCAAGATGAGAAAGGTTTTTGCGGAGCCGGCAGAAGAGTAGTAGTTTCCAGCTATAATCTCCATTTCGGTGAAGAGCCGCCAATTTCGGGTTATCGCGGTTCGGGCACCATCTTCTTTACCCACTGTAACCTTCGCTGTTGTTTCTGTCAGAATTACCCTATAAGCCAGTTGGGAAATGGCCAAGAAGTGGATATTTCTGAACTGGCTCGAATGATGGTAAAGTTACAGAAACTGGGGGCACACAACGTAAATTTTGTTACCCCAACCCATTTCGTTCCCCAAATCGTCGAGGCCTTAGAGGTCGCAGTAGAAGAAGGATTAAAGATTCCACTTGTATATAACTCGGGCGGGTACGACTTCGTGGAGACTCTGAGACTTCTGGACGGCATAGTGGATATCTATATGCCTGACGCTAAGTATTCCAGTCCCGAGAGTGCCCGTAGATACTCCAAGGCAGACGACTATTTCGAAGTTAACAAAAAGGCACTTCTGGAAATGCATCGTCAGGTTGGCGACCTGAAAATGGATAGAGAAGGGATTGCCAAGCGGGGACTCCTTATTCGCCACTTGGTGATGCCGGAAGACTTGGCTGGTTCTCGAAAGGTCTTAGAATTCATTGCCAAGAATATTTCCAAAAATACTTATATGAGCATTATGGCTCAGTACCACCCTGCTCACCTCGCTTTCGAATTTCCAGAACTATCAAGAAGGATCTCTAAAAGAGAATATGATGCGGTGTTGAAGATGGCAAATGAATTGGGGCTGGAAAGAGGTTGGAGACAGGACTTTTGAGAATAAATTTTTATTTGCAATGCAGGCATAAAATTTGCTAAATTTAGAGAAAATGAAAGTTAAGAATCTTCATTCCTGGCAGGTGTCTCCCGAGGATGCCAGAAAAATCCAGGAGAAATTGAGAGACAAAGTTGTATTGAGAAGTCCTTTTAGGTCCGCAAGTCAAATACGTTTTATTGCCGGTTGCGACGTTGGGTATGATGAAAAGAAGCGAAAGGCCTATGGCAGTGTAGTTTTGCTTACTTTCCCTGAGTTGAAACTGGTGGAAAAAAAGGGAGTTACTAAGTCCTCTGAGAAAATATTTCCTTACTTCCCCGGATTACTCACCTTTCGCGAGGGCCCTGTTCTAATAGCTGTGTTAAGGAGATTGGAAAGACCTCCTGATTTGATCATTTTCGATGGTCAGGGGATTGCACATCCTCTCAGGCTTGGTCTGGCTACACATATGGGTGTTTTGCTGGGGCTTCCCACAATTGGCTGTGCCAAATCAGTTCTATATGGCCATTACGAGGAGCCTGTAAATTTGAGAGGAGCTTATACTTTTTTGAAGGATGAAAGGGGAGAGCTGATTGGGGTAGCTCTCCGCACTAAGAGAAATGTAAAGCCTATATTTGTTTCTCAGGGGTATAGGATTGACCTGGACCAGGCATTGGACGTTACCTTGACTTGTTGCAGGAGGCAAAAGATTCCCGAGCCTTTAAGATTGGCACACTTGGAGACGGTGACAGCCTTAAAATGCGGTTAGAATTTTATCAATGGAGGGGTTCAATTTATCGAACCTGAACCCATCCTCTCCCCAAAGGGGAGAGGGTCTGGGTGAGGGGGAGAACAGGTCCGACAGGACTCCGAAACCCGATGGAGGCGTCGGACTCCTTCGGAGCTGATTCACATAGATAAGGAACCTTTGTGGAAGGGGTGACAGAGAGCGAAGCGAACGCAATAAGGGGAAACCTGTTGAGGTTTCCCCTATTGAGCACAGGCTGATTCACATAAGGGAGGAAATAATGGTCAGAAAACCAGCACAAGCAGGAAGGTTCTACATGAAAGAGCCGGAAGCACTAAGAGCACAGGTTGAGAAATGTCTCAGAAGGGATATTAAGAAAGAGGACGTTTTGGGAATAATGGCTCCTCACGCAGGTTATTTCTATTCAGGAAAAGTGGCTGGAGCAGTCTATTCTAAGATTAACTTACCCGACACTATTATCATTATCGGGCCCAACCATACTGGTATTGGTGCAGAGATTGCTATAATGGCGGAGGGTGAGTGGGAAATGCCGAATGGCAGAGCAGAAATAGATTCTTCCCTGGCCAAAGAGTTACTTTCGGAGGCGAGTGACCTAGCCCAAGAGGATAAAGAGGCACATTTACACGAGCATTCCCTGGAGGTACAGCTCCCATTTATTCAGTATTTCAAAACCGATTTCACCATGGTCCCCATCTGTATGCGAGACCAGCGAGCGTCAACCTGCAGAGAATTGGGAAAGGCAATAGCCAGAGTAATTAAATCTAAAGCTCCTTGTCTAATTGTTGCTTCGTCGGATATGACCCATTATGAGCCCCATAAGGACGCTGAAAGAAAAGACAAATTAGCGATTGATAAAATCTTAAAACTTGATGCGGAAGGTCTGCTGAAAACAGTAATAGATGAAGATATTTCGATGTGTGGCCCAGGACCAACAGCCACAATGATTTTTGCCTGTAAAGAGCTGGGAGCAAAGAGGAGTGAACTGGTGTTGTACAATACTAGTGCAGAAGCCTCAGGGGATTACTCGGCGGTCGTGGGATACGCAGGAATTATCGTGAAGTAGAGAACAAAGGTCCCTGGAGTAGCCCCGATTTATCGGGACGTCTTAAGACGCAGACTGAAGTCTGCTACTCCAAATAAACGCTCCGAAGAATCGGAGCTACTCCATAGGGAGGAAAGTATGTCAGAACTGAGGAAAGACCCCATCTCGGGAAGATGGATGA
>CAZJWT010000003.1:0-27519 GCA_964550005.1 uncultured Clostridia bacterium
CAAGATAAGGATTGGAGATTGGGCGATAGCCATTGGCTCTCCATTTGGATTGCAGCAGACGGTAACTGTGGGAGTGATTAGCGCCAAGAGGCAATCGCTATATGTGGAAGGTAAAGAGTATAGAGAGATGATTCAGACCGATGCCTCCATTAACCGGGGCAATAGTGGTGGTCCGCTGGTCGATATTAAAGGAGAGGTCATCGGTATCAACACAGCGATTTATGCTCCCACCGGAGTTTTCGCAGGGGTAGGTTTTGCCATTCCCATTAATAGCGCTAAAGAGATTCTCAGTGAGTTAATCGAAAAGGGAAGGGTTGTGCGTGGCTGGTTGGGGATAGAGATAAGGGAAGTGGACGAAGTCATAGCCAAGCAATTTAGCCTTCCCAGCACAAAAGGGGTTTTGGTTAATAACGTAATGGAAGGTTCGGCTGCAGAAAAGGGAGGAATGAAGAGAGGCGATGTCATTATAAAATTTGGGGAGCACAAAGTTGAAGGCGCAAGAGACCTCCAGGAAGTAGCGGGCAAAACAGAGCCGGGAAAGACCGTAAAAGTAGTAGTGATTAGAGAGAAAAAAGAGGTTCCCCTGAGTATAAAATTAGCAGAAATGCCAGAGACCATAGAGAAGGTGGGAGTTGGGAAAGAGGAAAAGGAAAAAGAAAAGGAAGGAGAATTTGAAGAATGGCTGGGCATGAGGGTAGAGACATTAACACCTGATTTAGGCAGACAATACAGTATTGAAGATAAAGAAGGAGTTGTAATTGTCGGAATTGAAATTGGGAGTAAGGCTGAAGAGATAGGTCTGGTGGAAGGCGATTTGATAAGGAGTGTAAATCGGCAATCCACAGGAAATCTTAGCGAGTTTAAGAAAGTAGTTAAGAAAATAGACCTTTCAGAGGGGGTAATTTTTGATATTGTGCGGCGGGGTCATCCGATATACGTAACTTATATGGAGCGAAAGTGAGAAAGCAGGGCTTGTTTCTTGCGAGAGCCGGGTCTGAGAGGCAATCGAATTTTTCGCAACCATTAACGGCGTATTTAGAAAAGGTTATCCTGGGAATATTTATATTCTTTGTACTTTTCTCTGCCTTAGCAATTGACGTTAAACTTACTCGCTACAAGCTCTTTGTTATGCAATTATCTGTTATTCTCCTTCTCGTCTTCTGGATAGTCAGGACGATGATTGAGGGGCGGCTCGTTCTTAAGAAGAACCTTCTGAATTTACCCATCCTCTTCTATGGTTTGACCATTTCTCTCTATTACATATTTTCCACAGATAAGGTCGTGGCAGGGAATGAATTTCAAAGGATGCTAATTTGTGTATTAGCTTTCTTTGTTGTTGCCAACAATATTCGTGATAGAAGAACCTTAAATTACATACTTTCTGCCTGGCTTCTGGGAAGTATCTTTGTCTGCCTGAATGGAATTAGCTCCTTCTGGGCAGTTAAGAGTCCTGCAAATGTTTTGACTTCACTCTTTTCCTGGCTGGCCGGAATTTTCTCAGAAATCGATAAGTTGCTTCATCTTCCAGTGAGAGAATTCTTTGGTATCGCTCACTATGGGCCGAACGAGCGTCCTTTCGCCACTTTTGGCAATCCGAATTTCTTTGCGGGCTATATAGTTATTTCTTTACCAATATTCTTCTCTATGTTCTTAACTGAAAGGAGGGGATGGAAACTACTATTTGGTCTGGGTATTCTGCTTTTGCTTCTCAATTTGTACTTTACAGCCACCCGGGGGGCATGGGGTGGCTTTATAATTTCCTTTCTGATTTTCGCAATACTATACAGGAAACGGGTTGGGCAGGAATGGTGGCAGAAGCTCTGGAAGGGAAAGTTAAGATTTATGATTCCTTTGATTCTTATTCTTCTTCTACATTTTGGATTAATGTCAACTAGTCAAAGATATAGGAAGACGATGGAAGGGAGTGCTGATAAAGTTTACCAGATACTTGCCCGGCGCACCGAGCGTCTCCTGATTTGGAAAGATACACTGGTAATGGGAGTGAATAACCCTCTGGGCGTGGGGATTGGAGCATTTCACATATATTTCCCCCGTTATGCCTCAGCGAAACTGTTGAAAATTCTACCGCCGGATAGGTTCATTGTCAATTATGCCCACAACGAGTTTTTGGAAATCTGGTCAGAAACAGGCCTTATTGGAATTGGCATCTTTCTCTGGACAATTTTTGCCTTCTTTGCTCAAGGTAAGATACTGTTGAAGGGAGATTTAGGTCTGGAGTCCCAGAAAATTTTAACTCTGGGTTGGCTTGCCTCAAGTGCTGGAATTCTTGCAGATAGCTTCTTCTCAGTCAATATGCGGTTCATCATAACCGCAGTCTATTTCTATTTTGTGCTCGGGCTCTTGGCTTCCCAGTGTAGGAGAGAGATTGTGGTGCCAATAGATTGGCCGGGAGCTTTAAAGCTAACTATGATTGGTCTCGCCTTCTGGATGGGGTTCATCTCTATAAAGGGAATAGTTAAGCCTTTTAGTGCCCACAAGTTGCTGACAGAAGAGGTCAGTTTTTTTGATCAGAAAGAAGCCGATTCCCAGAAGGCAATAGCGGGACTTGAGGAAACAATTAAAGCTAATCCCAATGAAGCCTTGGCTTATTACAGGCTGGGGTGGGTTTATGCGAAGGAGAAGGACTGGGGACAAGCTATCAAGAATTTTGAGATAGCCTGTAGATTGAACCCCGAACTGGTAGGAGCGAGAAATAATTTGGGAAATATCTATTTTACCCTGGGAAATAAAGAGAAAGCAATTGAGAATTATAAGAAGGCAATTGAAATCAATACCAATCTGATTGATGCCCATTTCAATTTAGGATATTGTTACTATACTATGGGGAAACTTAAAGAAGCTACTGATGAATTCAGAAAGGTTCTGGAGCTTGACCCTAATAATTATAAAGCTACGATAATGATTGAGAAAATGGTGCAATAAGGGACAATTATGAATTATGAATGCTGAATTATGAATTCCTTAAATAATTCGCAATTTATAACTCATAATTAATAATTCGCGCGAATAGGGCGTCCTCGTTTTTCTGGCTAAAATTCCAAATGCCGTTCACAAATAGCATCCCGATTTTCAATCGGGAAATTTGTGCCTACAATAAGAGGAATTAACGACAAGACTTCCAGACACAATTTCAAATTATATACCATTTGTAGGCACGGTTTTAACCGTGCAGAAAGAGGAAGCAAAGCTTTCGCTTTGCTGCTACAAATCTGGTTCAAGTGGGTGGTTTCAGGGGAAAAGGAGTTCTGGTTTATGGAGAGGGGGACGAAAGGCTATAATATATTGAATGATCTCAATCCTCCACAGAGAGAAGCGGTTGAACATATTCAAGGTCCCCTTCTCATCTTAGCCGGAGCGGGGTCCGGGAAGACGAGAGTAATTACTTATCGTATAGCGTATCTAATTGAGATGGGTATCTCTCCCTGGAATATCTTGGCGGTTACTTTTACCAACAAAGCAGCAGGAGAGATGCGGGAAAGGGTAGACCGCTTAGTGGGAAGTAGGGGGAGGAGCGTCTGGATTTCGACCTTCCATTCATTTGCCGCGCGGCTTCTCCGGGAGGAAATTGATAAGATTGGCGGGAATAGACACTTCGCCATCTACGATGAGATAGACCAGTTGAACCTGATCAAAGAGTGTATGAAAGAGTTAGATATTGATGAGAAAAGATTTAAGATAACAGTAGCTCAAGGACTCATAAATAGGGCAAAGGATAATCTGGTCGATGCCGATTCCTTTGCCATTTATGCTCAGGCTTCTGGTGACTTCTTCCGTAAAACTGTAGCCGATATTTATCAACTTTACCGGAAGAAGCTAAAGGACAACTCTGCCTTGGATTTCGGTGACCTTTTGATGGAGGCAGTCAGACTTTTTAGGGAGAGAAAAGAGGTGCTGGAGAAGTACCAAGAGCGGTTCCAATATGTTATGGTTGATGAGTACCAGGATACCAATCACGCTCAGTATCTATTGACTAAACTTTTGGCTTCTAAACATAAAAACATATGCGTTGTTGGCGACGATGACCAATCGATCTATTCATTTAGGGGGGCGGACCTCCGCAATATCTTACATTTCGAGAAGGACTATGAAGATGCTAAAGTTATGAAATTGGAGCAGAATTATCGTTCGACAAAAAATATTCTCAATATGGCCTGGAAAGTAGTCAGGAATAACAGGTATCGGAAGGAGAAGAAACTCTGGACAAATCGAGAAGATGGAATGCCTGCCGAGTATGCCGAGCTGGATAACGAAATAGATGAGGCTAATCTCGTGGCAGAAGAGATAATTAGATTGATGGAAGAAGGCCACAATTTGAGAGACCTTGCAGTATTCTATCGGACGAATGCACAGTCGAGGGTACTGGAAGATGCCTTCAGGAAAGCTAAAATAAATTATGTCATTGTGGGAGGAGTCAGGTTCTATGAGCGAAAGGAAATAAAGGACATTTTGGCGTACTTAAAGGCTATAGTAAATCCTTTAGATTCTCTTAATCTGAAAAGGATACTTAATATCCCGCATCGTGGCATAGGCAAAAGAACTTTACACTATTTAGAACAATATGGTTATAGATACCACAAGTCGCTATTTGAAACTCTCGGAAAAGTTGGAGAAATTAAGGCAGTTCCTGCCCGCATCTTTTCCCGTCTTGTAGATTTCATAAACCTGATTGGAGAGTTACGAGAGAAGAGTAGAAGCTTAAAGGCGAAAGAGTTAACTCGTTTGGTAATAGAGACTACAGGTTACTTAAGTGAACTTGCCAGCGAGGATACTCCTGAGGCTCGGAGCAGAATTGAGAATATAAAAGAATTGGTCTCTGCGGTTGGAGAATTTGAAGAACAGTCAGAGGATAAGACTATCGAAGCTTTTCTGGAGCAGATATCTTTAATTACTGATATAGATAGCTGGGATGAGGGGAAAGATGCGGCGACTCTGATGACCCTGCATTTGGCCAAGGGTCTGGAATTTCCGGTGGTCTTCATTACAGGTTTGGAAGAGGGTCTCTTCCCCCATGCCGATGCCCTTTATGACCAAACAGAGATGGAAGAGGAGAGGAGACTATGTTATGTAGGGATGACCAGAGCCAAGGAGAGGCTTTATCTGACTTCAGCAAACCAGAGGCGACTTTACGGACAGTGGAGGTGGAATGCGCCCTCCCGTTTTGTGGCAGAGGCTGGCCTCTCTCTAGAGAGGACGGGTCTTTTAGAAGCACAAGTTTCTCCTGAAAACAGTGACAGTAAAGTTATTCAAACCTCTTTCTCCGGCGGGGCTCAAGCTGATGAGTGGCAAGTTGGTGCTTGGGTCCGGCATGAGGAGTTCGGTTTGGGCAGAATATTGGAACGGAGTGGTTCGGGTGATGATACAAAGATTATTGTTGTTTTCGAAAATGGCCAGTGGAAGAAACTTTTAGTAAAATATGCACCCATAGAGAGAGTATGAAATAGTGGAGAAGGTGGATGATTACTAAAAAGGAAGTTGAATATGTTGCCAGGTTAGCGAGATTAAAACTGACCGAAGAGGAGAAAGAGAAGTATACAAAACAGCTGGGAGATATTTTGAAATACATTAACAAACTCAACGAGCTCGATACAGAAAAGGTAAAGCCCACTTCGCATGTTCTACCTCTATCGAACGTTTTCCGCGAGGACAAGGTTAGACCATCTCTGAAGCAGGAAGAGATTTTAGCCAATGCCCCAGAAGTGGAAGCGGGTCACTTTAAGGTAAAAAAGATAATAGAATAAGAACGATTATGAATTATGAATGCTGAATTATGAATTCCTTGGTAATTCGCAATTTATAACTCATAATTAATAATTCGCAGGAATTTGATGTAGGTGCTATAAGGAGAGGTGAAATGGTAAAGAAGATTGTGCTAAGGACAGAAAAAGTTACTATGGAAGCAGAGCTCTTGGAGACAAAGACGGCAAATGCCATCTGGAATTCTCTTCCTATTGAGGCAAAGGTGAATACTTGGGGAGAGGAGATATACTTTGCTATTCCGGTGAAGATGGGTTCAGAAAAGGCTGTAGATGTTGTCAAGGAAGGAGACCTGGGTTATTGGCCTCAAGGGGATGGTTTCTGTATTTTCTTTGGAAAGACTCCTGTTTCTACAGAGTCTGAAATAAGGCCAGCCAGCCCGGTGAACCTTGTTGGGAGACTTCTGGGAAATCCAAAAGATTGGAGGAAAGTAAAAGACGGTGAGAAAATAGTCATCGAGAGGAAAACTTAATGAAGCTATATGAACTGACTGCCCACGAATTACGAGAAAAGATAAAAAGAAGAGAGATTTCCTCCGAGGAGATTGTAAAGTCCGTTTATAATAGAATCAATCATGTAGAGGATAAGCTTCATAGTTTCGTTACCTTAACTGAGGAAGAAGCTTTGCTCCAGGCAAGAAGCGTTGACGAGAAGGTGAGAAAAGGCGAATTCCGAGGCCGACTGGCAGGCATTCCTGTTGCGGTCAAGGACAACATATGTATCAGAAACGTGAGAACGACTTGCTCTTCCCATATACTGGGAAATTTCATCTCCCCCTACGAGGCTACAGTGATTAAGAAATTGAGAGATGAAGGAGCAGTCTTTATAGGAAAAACAAATATGGACGAATTCGCCATGGGTTCCTCAACTGAGAATTCCTATTTTGGAATAACTCGTAACCCGTGGAATCTGGACTATATTCCGGGTGGTTCTTCCGGCGGTTCGGCGGTAGCAGTGGCTTCCGACGAGACAATTCTGGCTATAGGTTCTGATACAGGAGGTTCTATTCGCCAGCCAGCAGCCTGCTGTGGGATAGTGGGATTGAAGCCCACTTACGGCAGGGTCTCCCGTTATGGATTGGTTGCGTTTGCCTCCTCACTTGACCAGATAGGCCCCTTTGGAAAAGATGTGGAAGACGCGGCAATTCTGATGAATATTCTTTCTGGCCATGATGGAAACGATTCCACTTCAGTTAACCTGGATGTGCCGGATTTCACTAAATCCTTAGTAGAAAATGTTAAGGGCATTAAGATAGGAGTTCCTAAAGAATATTTTGTTAAGGGCATGGATGTGGAAGTGGAAAGAGCAGTGAAAGAGGCAATAGAGCTTTTGGAAAGTTTAGGAGCAAAGACTTTTGAGATTTCTCTTCTCCATACCGAGTATGGAGTGGCGGTCTACTATCTGATTGCTCCTTCCGAGGCCAGTGCCAACCTGGCCAGGTATGATGGAGTCAGGTATGGTTACC
Organism: uncultured Clostridia bacterium; assembly: GCA_964550005.1. Lineage (GTDB taxonomy): Bacteria > UBA6262 > WVXT01 > WVXT01 > WVXT01 > CAZJWT01. Next base: position 7,241 of record CAZJWT010000003.1, read on the forward strand.
GCTCTCCAGAAACAGAGGACCTATTGGAAGAGTATGAGAAGACAAGGGGTGAGGGTTTTGGCGCGGAAGTTAAAAGGAGGATAATGCTCGGGACTTACGCTTTATCCCGTGGTTACTATGATGCTTACTATTTGAAAGCTCAAAAGGTGCGTACTCTGATTAAAAAAGATTTCGATGAGGCCTTCAAAAAAGTGGATGCCATCGTGACCCCGACAAGTCCCACTACAGCATTCAAGATTGGTGAGAAGGTTGATGACCCTTTGCAGATGTATCTATCAGATATATTTACCATTTCTGCAAATTTGGCGGGCATTCCAGGAATTTCTCTCCCCTGTGGGTTTAGCAAGAAAGGACTTCCCATTGGACTGCAACTTCTGGCAAAACCCTTTGATGAGGAGGTCCTGCTTCGAATAGCTTACGCATATGAAAAGAATACAGACTGGCACAGAAGAAAGCCAGAGCTTTAAATCTTCAAGTGTCATTGCGAACCCTTCGCCCTCTGTCATTCTGAGCGAAGGGAAGAATCTCAACATACTGCTCAGGGTAAACTCCGTGAAGTCCCGATTTATCGGGACCACGCCCCTTCGGGACTCGCAATGACATTTGTAGGCACAATTTCAAATTGTGCAAGAAAAAAGTAGCCTGTCCCCTTTTCTCTCGGAGTGTGTAAATGGCAGATGAAAAAAGTAGCCTGTCCCCTTTTTTGTATGAAACTATAATTGGGTTGGAAGTGCATGTTCAGTTGAAGACAGAATCTAAGTTATTCTGTGGGTGCTCAACTGAATTTGGGGCACTGCCCAATACTCATGCCTGCCCTGTCTGCACGGGTATGCCAGGAGTATTGCCTGTAGTTAACAGGAGGGCGGTTGAATACGCAATTAAGAGCGCTTTGGCACTGAATTGCGAAGTTGCTTCGCGTTCAATATTTGCGCGCAAGAACTATTTCTATCCTGATTTGCCCAAGAACTACCAGATTTCTCAGTACGAGGAGCCTCTGGCTAAAAATGGCTACCTCGAAATTGGAACTGATAGCGGAAAGAAGAGAGTGGAAATTGCCAGAATCAATTTAGAAGAGGATGCTGGAAAACTGCTCCATAATATTGGTTCCCGGGAAATTGATGGCAGCCTCGTTGATTTCAATCGCTGTGGCGTTCCCCTTCTGGAGATAGTTTCATCACCTGAAATAAATAGCCATGAAGAAGCCTATTCCTATCTTACCACATTGAAGACTCTCCTTGAGTACCTGGAAGTCTCAGATTGCGATATGGAGAAGGGTTCACTTCGCTGCGATGCCAATGTTTCTGTCAGAATAGTTGGGGAGAAAGAACTGGGAGTGAAAGCAGAAGTTAAGAATATGAATTCTTTCAGAGCCATCCAGAAAGCTCTGCAATATGAAGTCAAAAGACAAATTAGGGCACTGGAGAGTGGAGAGAAGATTATTCAGGAAACAAGACTCTGGGATGAGAAAAGGGAGAGTACCTATCCTATGAGGAGCAAAGAAGAGGCTCATGATTATCGTTATTTTCCTGAGCCAGATTTGGTGCCTTTAGTAGTCGATAAGGTATGGATAGAGGAAATCAGAAATACCATTCCAGAGCTTCCGGATAGACGTCGTGACCGCTTTATAAGAGAATACGGGCTTTCAGAATATGATGCAGGTGTACTGACTGCCGAGAAACCACTAGCCAACTATTTTGAACAGGTAGCTAAACTGTATAATAACGCGAAGGCAGTTACCAACTGGGTAATGGTAGAGCTTCTGGGAAGATTGAATGCAGCGAATAGAGAGATAGAAGAATCGCCGGTCTCTCCTGGGCAGTTGGCAGAACTTTTGAAATTGATAGAGAAACAAACAATTTCGGGAAAGATTGCGAAAACAGTATTTGACGAGATGTTCAATACCGGAAAGAATCCTGAGCTCGTTATCGAAGAGAAGAAACTGGTGCAGATTACTGATGAGAAAGAAATTGGTAAGATAATTGAAGAAGTATTAAAAGAAAACTCAGGCGCTATAGAAGAATATCTAAAAGGTAAAGAAAAAGCCTTAGGGCATCTTGTTGGTCAGGTAATGAGAAAGACGCACGGGAAAGCTAATCCCCAACTGGTCAATAGGATACTGAAAGAGAAATTGGCGACTTCAATGTAGCTGCAGAGCGGTAGCTCTGCCAAAAGGAAAGCAAAGCTTGCGCTTTGCTGCTACAAGATGTTTCGCATTGACTTCCGGCTTAGAAGAAGAAGTTAAGACTTAATCCTCCTCCATAGGATAAGCCGCCAACCTCAAATACTTGTTTCAAAGTACTCATTTCTGGTGCCGCTGGGCTCCATTCTATCTGTGCGTATCCGGTCCTTTCGAAGCCCCAAAAGACGGTTGCTTTGCCAACATAACCTACCCAGCCATTTAGTCCAATTGAGGCCTGACTGCCGAGAGGTTGAGAAAGCTGGAGTGAAAATTCGCCTCCCGGACTGCAGGTTGTGGCAGACACAGTCGTTTCTGTGGTTTCTTTTTCGCCCTTTACATAAGGAGGCGAGTTCTGAGCATAAGTGTGGGTCATTGTGCCAGTTATTTGAGAATTCACTACATAGGCGCCGAAGGAAAGACCGATACCCACTTTCGTTCTCCCGCCACCTGTGTAGGCAAGCTTGCCCAGTACGGGGACAACGACGAACTTTTCTTTTAATTCAAAAAGCTGGCTGTAGGCCGCTTTGGGTTCACTGAGGCCTTCCAAGTCTCCAAACCCCACTTCCGTGTACTCGGTAACCTCAGGTGGGACAACGGTTACATCCCTGGCGGCATTTTTCCAGCTTTTCTTCCAACTGGATATAGGAATCTCGCAGCCCACTTCCAGGCCTCCGGAAAGGCTCGGATTCAAGATAGGCTTCATTGTGCTTGCTCGAACCGAAAGAAGCGTGACATGGAAAGATTCTTCGTTTTGTGACCACTTTTCCTGGAAGGCGCTCCCGTCCCACCTGAACAATTCCTCAATCCAATAAGTCTTGCCTGGAAATTGGTTAATCCCTACTTGAAGCTCGACTGGCCCGAGATTCGCACCTACTTGAGCGAAACTTTTGACAGGCAACACCATTCCCAGAATTATGCTGATAATTAGAATTTTTTTCAAAAATTTTACCTCCTCTGAGATTTGGCTAATTCTGAAAAATGTCTGAAAAGCTCACCTCCTTTCCGGATATAATTTTTTTAGTATAACAAAATTAAGCTCTAAAAGTCAAGCGAAATACGGCATTCCAAAAAGGAAGACGAAAAAGGAAGCAAAGCTTGCGCTTTGTTTCTACAGGAAGTAAATGTAGAAAGGTCTGGAGTCTCCGATGAAATCGGAGGAGCGATGTAGTGAACCTCCGATTTCATCGGGGGACTCCATATCTCAAACTATCTTTTCAAGCGTTGTAGCTGCAGAGCGATAGAGGCTGTGTCATAATGTCATTGCGCGGAGCAAGGCGGTTGCGAGGCGAAGCCGAAGCAAACTCGTGCGGAATTACGAGATTGCTTCACTTCGTTCGCAACGACCCTTCGGGTCGGATTACCACGCTCCCTACGGTCGCTCGCAATGACAAAAGGGGGTTGCGACACAGCCTCGATACCTCTGCATTGTAGGGGTGACACTCCGTGGTCGCCCTGTAGGGGTGGCACTCCGTGGCCACCCAGTAGGGACGGCACGGAGTCCGTCCCCTACGAAAGCAAAGCTTGCGCTTTGCCGCTACATTGCACAGTTGAAGAATAATGACTCTGACCCCTTTTTGACACTTGATTTTGTGAGGTTTTTTTGGTAATATTCCTTGGGGAATAGAATATGAAGGATGAATTACTTGAATTCTGGGAACAGAATCAAAGCTTAAGAGAAGTTTCTGAAAAGATAGTCAAGAGAGAGGGAAAGATAAAAGTCTCAGGGCTTTGGGGCGGTGCCAAAGCTTTTTTTATTTTGGGTCTAAAAGAGAGAATTTCTCAGCCGTTAATGGTAGTCACGGAAAGAGAGGATGACTTGGAAAGGCTAAGGGAGGACCTCAAAGCCTTTCAAGAAGAGAGCGACCTTTTTTCTCAAGAGAATAGAGAAAATTCTCTTGTTTCCCTTTACCAACTATCTGCTCAGAAGAATCCACTTCTGATTACAACTTTAGACAGCTTAGAGAAGAGAACTATTTCTCCATCCCAATTCTCTTCCTTCACTCTAACCCTTTCCCGGGGGCAAAAGATTGAGTATGAGAAGGTAAGCGAAAAACTGACTGAGGCTGGCTATGAAAGGGTTGAAATTGTAGAAGGAGTGGGAGAGTTTCGGCTTCGAGGTGAGATTTTGGATGTGTGGTCTGCCAATTTCAACCATCCCTTAAGAGTAGTATTCTTTGAGGATCAGATTGAAGAGATGCGCTGGTTCGACCCGATGACGCAAAGGTCCATAGGAACCGCATCGGAAGCCACCATGATTCCGGCAAAATTATCAGATGATAAAAGTTCCCACACTATTCGCGACTACTTCCCAGAGGATGGAGTGGTGTTGTTAGACGATGTCCAGTTGCCACCGTCTATCCGTAGGCGACAGCTTTTATATCTTTATTTGTCAATTTTGCCTGAAAAGGGTTCCATTAATTTCTTCACTAAATCACCGCTGTCCTTCTATGGCAAAATTGGTTTATTCTCCCAGGAGCTTGGGAAGTGGCAAAAGGAAGGATATGAGACCTATATCTTCTGTAACAATGAGGGAGAAAAGTCAAGATTGACAGAGCTCTTGAGAGAACAATTAGAAGGCATATTTCCCCACTTGAGGATAGGCAGTCTCAATTCTGGATTTGTTTTTCCTGCCTTGAAACTTGTAGTGATTTCTGAAAAGGAGGTCTTTGGTCGCTACAGGATACGGCACCGATATCCTAAATTCAAATATCCGGCCAGAAGACTGAGCGATTTGATTGAACTCAATGTCGGTGATTATGTTGTGCATGAAAGATATGGCATTGGAAAATATTTAGGCCTTAAACAGATAGAGATAGAAGGGAGATTCGCAGATTATATAGCAATCGAGTACGCCCACGGCGATAAATTGTACGCGCCCATTGAAGACTTCAATCTGGTGCAGAAATATATTGGAACTGAAGGTTACAGGCCGAAATTATATTCTCTAGACAGCATTGCCTGGCGTCAGGTGACGGCTAAAGTGAAGAAGTCTGTCCAGCGGATTGCTCGAGAGCTTCTGGAGATATATACTGCCCGCCAGAAATTGCCGGGACACGCTTTCCCTTCGGATAGCCATTACGAAAAAGAGTTTGCTGACGCTTTCATTTATGAGACTACCCCGGATCAGGAAAGGGCAATCGAAGAAGTTAAGGAGGATATGGTACGCCAAAAACCGATGGACAGGATTGTTTGCGGAGATGTTGGCTATGGCAAGACCGAGGTAGCCATGAGGGCTAGCCTTAAGGCCGTATTTGACAGTAAGCAAGTAGCAGTCGTTGCTCCCACAACAATTTTGGTTGAACAGCACTGCCACACTTTCTCTGAGAGATTCGCTGACTATCCTGTGGTGATTGAGATGCTCTCCAGATTCAAAAGCAGAAAGGAGCAGAAGGAAATCATTGCAAAAATGAAGCAGGGTTCGATTGATATCGTCATAGGCACTCACCGGCTTCTCCAGAAGGATGTCGAGTTTTTTGATTTGGGGTTAGTGGTGATTGATGAAGAGCAGAGGTTTGGCGTCCGGCACAAGGAGAAGTTGAAGCAGCTTCGAAAAACGGTCGATGTATTGACCTTGACCGCCACACCTATTCCTAGAACTCTCTCTATGGCTCTGGGCGGGGTGCGTGATATGTCAGTGATAGATACCCCGCCACAAGGACGTATCCCTATTGAGACCTATCTCGGAGAATATAACGAGGAAATTGTCCAAATGGCAGTAAGGAACGAAATTGGACGAGGAGGTCAGGTCTTTTATGTGCATAACCGCGTGGAGACAATCGAAACAGTTGCCAGGCGTCTAAAGGAAATATTGCCTGATGTGACGATAGGAATCGCACACGGTAAAATGGCAGCTTTAGAATTGGAAAGGGTAATGGTGAAATTCATAAATAAGGAGTATAACGTTCTGGTGGCAACAACTATAGTCGAGGCAGGACTCGATATTCCCAATGTCAATACGATGATAATTACAAACGGACACGAGTTGGGTCTGGCACAACTTTATCAATTGCGGGGTAGGATTGGCAGGGATAAATACAAAGCTTACTGCTACATTTTCTATCCGCGCGAATTACCCCTAAGTGACATTGCCGAGAAGAGACTTCAGACTATTGCCCAGTGCACTGAGTTGGGTTCGGGCTTCAAGATTGCACTTAGGGACCTCGAGTTCCGTGGAGCGGGTAATATCCTTGGGCCTGAACAGCACGGCCATATCCTTGAAGTAGGCTTCGATTTCTACTGCAAACTGCTGGAAGAGGCGGTTAATAACGAGAAAGGCATCAAGGTAGAATGGGAGCCCCATGTAGAAATAGATTTACAGATAGATGCTTATATTCCTATGGATTATATTCCGGATCCGGCTCAAAGAATTAATATTTACAGGAGATTTGCTTCCTCACGAGACTTCCAGAGCCTGGAGAAAATAAGGGAGGAGGTCAAGGACCGTTACGGTGATATTCCGCTGACCTGTTTGGCTCTTTTTGAGTTGGTAGAACTTCGCCAGCTGGCTACAAGATTGGCAATTGCGAAGATTACTGAAAGAGATAGCGAGGTGGAAGTTGAATTCAGTCCTCAAGCTCGGGTACCTCCTGAGAAGTTTATAGAGCTAGCTAACCGTTTGAGGGAGAAGGTTAGGTTTAAGCAGACGGAAAATTTTAAGATTTCATTTGGCCCCTGGGATTACGCCTCGAAGGTCAAAGGAAGTTTAGAACAAAAATTTGAGTGTGAACGGCTAAAAGTCAGAGAGTTGAGGGGCTTCTTGCAAAAGCTGATATAATTTGATATAATAAAAATTCAATACCAACAGCAAAATTCTGTATTTTTTATGCACAGATTGAATCTGTGCCTACAATAGGATGAATTCAAGATTCTGTAGGCACGGTTTTAACCGTGCAATAAGGAGATACGATGAAAAGGAAAATTTTGTTTTTGGTACTGGGTATTCTGGTTATTGGATTTGGCGTACTTATTGTTTTTAAAAATAGGGAGAACGAAGATGCTCTGGCGCGGGTCAGGGGAAGAAAGATTACACTTGAGGAGTTTCAAGAAAGAATTGCCGGGATACCTTCTTATTACAGGGGATTCCTGGCTACGCAGAATGGGAAAATGGAGCTTCTGGATGGTATGATTGCCGAGGTAGTGCTTATTCAGAAGGCAAAAGAAGAGGGGCTACATAGGAGGGAGGAGATCAAGAGGAGGTTGAAGAATGTAGAAGATCGAGTCCTGTTGGAAGCGATGGTTCAGGAGTTACAGAAAGGCCCTATTGCAGTGTCAGATGAAGAAGTTAAAGACTATTTCGAGAAAAATAAGGAGCAATTTATGAATCCCGAGCAGGTGAGAGTAAGCCACATTTTGGTAAGAAGAGAGCCGGAAGCCCGGGAGATATTAAATGAACTGGGGCGGGGTGAGAGTTTCGAGAAGTTAGCACAAAAGTATTCAATCGATTCAATTACAGCTCCGAGAGGAGGTGACTTAGGCTATATTTCTCGTGGAGAAATGATTCCTGTATTCGAAGAGGCTGCTTTTCGTCTGGAAAAGAAGGGCGATATTAGCCAGATTATAGAGACACAATTCGGATTCCATCTGGTTAAGTTAACAGACAGAAAGAAGGTGGACAAGAAGACTCCTGAGGAAATAGATTACGAGATAAGGACGAAAATCCAAAACGAGAAGCTCGATAGATTAATGGAGAAGTATAAGAAGGAAATGATGGTTTCGCTCAATTATGACCTTTTGGACAAGGTTTCGGTAGGGGTCCAATCAGAAGATAAAGGAGAAATCAGAAATGAAGAAAGAAAATCGGAAGAGCCCTGAACGCAAAATGGTAAGAAAAGAAGTCATTGGCATCACTGCAGTTTTTCTATTCATCATTCTTTGTCTTTTCATAGCCAGTTCCCTTCGAGCAAAAGTCGTCGACAAGACTGTTGCTACGGTTGATGGTGAAGTTATACTTATGAGCGAATACGAAAAGAGAGCCAAACCTATATTAGAAGAGTATGAAAAGTTGCTAACGGGTCCAGATAAGGAAATAAGAATTAAAGAGCTTAAAGAGAAAATTCTCGACCAGATAATCGATGAGAAGGTTTTGATTCACGAGGCTAAGAGAATGAAGATCAATGTGAGCAGGAAAGAGGTACAGGATGGAATAGAAGAGATTAAGAAGAGGTTTGCGACAGAAGAGGAATACAATCAAGAACTTGCCAAGCAGGGATTATTGGAAGAGAAATTTAAGGAACAGGTGAAGGAACAGCTAATGGTGATAAAATTGATTGACCAGGAAGTTAAGGCAAAAGTAGTTCCCCCTACGGATAGTGAGATTGAAGACTTTTATAAACAGCACGAATCAGAAATGGTGGAACCCGAGCAGGTCCGCGCCCGCCACATATTGATCAAAGTTGGTGAAAATACAGACAAGAAGGAAGCTCTAAAAAGAATTACAGAGATTTTGAAGGAAGCTAAGAAAGGGAAAACCAGCTTTGCAGAATTAGCGAAAAAGTATTCAGAAGACCCCTCTGTTGCCAAGGGTGGCGATATCGGCTTCTTCATAAGGGGGCAGATGGTCCCAAAATTTGAGGAGGCGGCTTTTGCTCTTAATGTGGGAGAAATTAGTGACGTGGTAGAAACAGAGTACGGTTACCATATCATTCAATGCGTTGAGAAGAAGGCGCAGGAAAAGAAAAGCTTAGATGAAATTCGAGACTACCTGCGAAACTTTATTTTTCAGAAAAAAATGGAGGAGCGTTACGAGAAATGGCTGAGGGTATTGAGAGATAAGGCAAGTATTACCGGGGGTGAGATTGATTGAACTTGAGCGGGAAAGCGGAGAATAGATTCTTGAAATATATAGGTGAGAGAATATTAGATGCAACCAGTGGCCTGGGTCGAATAACAGAATTATTCCGCCAGACAATCTACTGGGTTGGTCGCCGGCCGCTAAGGGGCCAAGACGTTGTAGGTCAGATGATGGAGATCGGTGTAAGGTCATTTCCAGTAATCGGACTTACTGCTCTATTTACCGGCATGGTTTTAGCTCTACAGACCGGCTATGCTTTCAGCAATTTTTTTGGTGAGCCTGTTTATGTGGGAATGGCTGTTGGATTTTCAATGGTTAAGGAATTGGGTCCAGTTACAGGCTCTATGGTCTTAGCTGGTAGGGTTGGTGCAGCAATAGCGGCGGAGCTGGGGACAATGAAGGTTACAGAGCAGATTGATGCTCTCTATACCCTGGGCACAAATCCCGTAAAGTATTTGGTAGTCCCCAGGTTTCTGGCCTGTCTGATTGTGGTTCCTATCCTCACCCTCTTAGCAGATATTATTGGGGTTCTGGGCGGGCTTCTGGTTAGCGTCTATTCGTTCAATATTCCGGCGACCGTTTATCGAGCCGAGATTCTGGATTTTATGCGGATTGACGATGTATATCAAGGTCTAATAAAATCCCTATTTTTTGCCTTAATTATTATTATGGTTTGCTGTTATAAGGGTTTTACCTGTGAAGGCGGAGCGCAAGGAGTGGGGAGAGCGACTACTTCCGCAGTAGTAATTTCTATGGTCTTAGTTTTGATTTCAGACTACTTTTTGACAGCTTTTCTGGTCTCCGTTGGAATTGGGGCCACCCATTTTTAAATAGATGTTTTTTGAAAGATAGATTGTTCGTCGCTTAGAATTATGCATTGTCATTGCGAGGAGTGGGAGCGACGAAGCCCCGATTTATCGGGGCCACGCTCCTTTCAGTCGCTCGCAATGACATTGTAGGCACGATTTCAAATCGTGCGATTGAAGATAGCGGCAGTGTGGAGTTCTGCTAACAGGGAAAGATTAGAATATGATAAGGATAAATAACCTCCATAAGAGCTTTGGAGATAACAGGGTTCTACGGGGAGTGAACCTGGAAATAGAAGAGGGAGAGACAATTGCCATAATAGGAGGGAGTGGCTGTGGTAAGAGCGTCCTTTTAAGACATATTGTGGGGCTGTTGAAGCCGGAGGCCGGTGAAATTGAAGTGGATGGCCAGGAAATCACGAGATTGGGAATAGAGGAATTGGCTGAGGTTCAAAAGAAATTCGGTATGCTCTTTCAGGGAGCTGCTCTATTCGATTCTTTAACAGTAGGAGAAAACATATCTTTTGGCTTGCGTATGTTGTACGATTTGGAAGAGAGGGAGATAAAGAAGAGGGTTTCCGAAAAACTCTCCTTGGTGGGCATGGAGGGCATTGAAGAGCTAATGCCTGCTGAACTTTCTGGAGGAATGAAGAAGAGAGTGGCGCTTGCCCGGGCAATTGCCATGAACCCTAAGTATATTCTTTACGATGAACCCTCAACCGGGCTCGATCCAATTATGGCCGATGTAATTAACAATTTAATTTTAGATTTACAGGAAAAGCTGAACATAACTTCTATTGCTGTGACTCATGATATGGTCACAGCGTACAAGATTTCTGATCGGATTGCGATGCTTTACGAGGGCCGGATAGAAGAAATAGGAACGCCGGAAGAGATAAGGGAAACGAAAAATTCAGTGGTTAGACAATTTATTACTGGCTCAAGTGAAGGGCCCATAAAAATGAAGCTAAGGAGTAAATAGATGTTAAGTCAGGAAACAAAGGTAGGGCTTTTTGTTCTTGCCGGTCTGGTAGCTTTAGCAACGGTGACTATTCTTTTAGGCCACATCCATTTGGAGAAGCGGTATAAGATAAAAATCCTGTTTAGCGATATTAGCGGACTTCCTGAAAAAGCCCAGGTAAGGAGAGCAGGAGTGGTGGTAGGTAAAGTCACGGATATCAGACTGGTTGATGATAAAGCCCAGGTAATTGCTTCCATAAAAAAGGATACGAAAATCCATAAGGACGCACGGGCGAGGATTGTCTCTTTCGGAGTTGTGGGCACGAAGTATCTGGAGATTACCTCCGGTTCAGAAAAGGAGTCGCTCCTCCAGGACGGGGATACTATTATAGGTATTGAACCTGTTAGTATCGATAGGGCGGTGGAAAAAGTCTTACTTGGTGTGGGAGATCTGGTTGAGAAAATAGGAGGAATTGGCAAAGAAGAGGAATTGGGCAAGTCTCTGAGATTACTTCTGGATAATATTGGAGACTTTGCCGAGAAATTGAATAGGGCTTTGGGCGCCGAAGGCCAGGAATTAGTGGAAACGATAGGGAATCTACACGAACTCTCAACCAATATAAGGGAGATAACTGATAGAATACCTGAGGAAAGTATTACCAGTTGCCTTCAGAAGCTTGAAAAGACACTGGACGGGATCGCCGAGGTTGCAGAGAAGCTCAATAGAGGAGAGGGAGTGATGGGAAGGCTGTTGAGCGATGAAAAGATGGCCAAACAAGTTGAACAGGTAGTAAGTAGTCTGGAGGAGAGTTCACAAGAGGCTGAGAAGACTTTGCAGAGAGCCTCTGGTTTCAGAATGGCATGGGAATATCAATTAAATTACAATGTAAATGAGGACAACCTCAGAAGCGACTTTGGTCTCTACTTGATTCCTGGCGCGGAGAGGTTCTACTACTTTTCAATAAACAATATTGGAGAAAGTAGTAGTGCCACCGATTCGGGTGACCAGAAAATAAATAGTGTAACTGTGAAGGTGGGGAAAAATTTTGGACTGTTCTCTCTATATGGCGGGGTTATTCGCTCAAGTGGTGGTTTTGGTGCAGCTTTCTGGCCAATTAAAGACAGAATAGAAATCGATGCAGAAGTTTTTCGCTTTTCGAGAAAAAGAGCCTGGCTCAATACTGGAACAAAGTTCAGGATAAACGATTGGTGTTACCTGGGAATAAATGGTGAGGATATATTGAATCAAGGCACGGTCAACAGCAGTATAGGTATCGTTTTGAGGTGAGGTGGGATTGACAAAAGCAAAGACAGCCTTCATTTGTCAGGAATGCGGATATCAGTCCGCCCGGTGGCTGGGCAAGTGTCCTACGTGTGGTAAGTGGAACAGCTTAATCGAGGAGAGATTGGATATAGACATTAGCTTGAGGGAAGAACGCAGACTTTCCACAGCAAAGCCGAGTCCAATCAGTTCTATCAAATCTCAGCCTGAGGAGAGGTTTCTCATTGGAATATCGGAGTTCGATCACGTTTTAGGTGGAGGAGTTGTACCCGGCTCACTTGTCCTTTTAGCTGGCTCTCCTGGTATCGGCAAATCGACTCTACTTTTACAGGTAGCGGGAAGTCTGGCAGCTTCGGGAAGAAGATGCTTATACATTTCTGGAGAAGAATCTCTGGAACAGATAAAGTTGCGAGCTGAGAGGTTGAGGATAGATTCTCCAGAATTGATAATTTTCTCTGAGACAAATCTTAAAGAGATAATTAATCAGATTAAAGAGATCGAACCGAAATTTGTAATTATCGATTCAATTCAAACGGTTTACCATGATGGTTTTAGTGGCTCGCCGGGAAGTGTGGGCCAGGTTAAAGAGTGCACTGAGGAACTCCTCTATTTAGCCAAATTCAAAAGAATTCCAGTCTTCATTTCGGGACAGATCACTAAAGAGGGAGCAATTGCAGGCCCAAAGGTATTAGAACATATAGTAGATGCAGTTCTTTACTTTGAAGGGTCTAAGGATTACTTATATAGGATTTTGAGGGTGGAGAAAAATCGCTATGGTACCACTTCGGAAATTAGCATCTTTGAGATGAAGAGCGATGGACTGCACCAGGTCTTGAATCCATCACAGATTCTTCTGGAGGGACGCATTTCTAGCGCCGGGACAGTTGTTGTGGCACTTTTAGAGGGAACTAGACCTCTTTTAGTTGAACTGCAGGCTCTGGTCACAAGAGCAAATTTTAACCTGCCGAGACGACAGACCAGCGGTTTGGACTACAATAGGATACTTTTGCTGGTAGCGGTACTGGAGAAAAATTTCAATCTACATCTGGAAAATTCCGATATCTTCTTGAATATTGCCGGAGGCGTAAAAATTTATGAACCTGCCTGTGACCTGGGCGTTATAGCAGCCATCTATTCGGGAGTGAAGAATAGACCTATTGGTGAAAAGGTAGTGGTTATTGGTGAAGTTGGTTTAACAGGTGAAGTGCGGGGAGTAACTTTTATTGAAAAAAGGGTAGGCGAGGCGGAAAAGTTGGGCTTCGAAACCTGCATATTACCCAATCGTAACCTGAAAGAATTCAACAAGAAGAAAAAAATAGATTTAATTGGTGTCTCGACAGTCAATGAGGCTATTGAAAAATTGGGCCTCGGGCAGGCTTAAAGGTTTTTATGGCAATGATTCCCCCTCACCCCAACCCTCTCCCCATTGGGGAGAGGAAGAAAAGGTGAGGGGTTTATTGACCACTTAGATTGTGAAAGTCAATAGTTCACATGTAGCCGACGGCTTTAGCCGGCGTTTGAAGTTAAAATATTTCGAGTGAAAAAGCAAAAGCGAGGAGGTGAAAATTATTGTTTATCTGGATTGTTCGCTTATTAGTTATTATTGCTGGGCCAATTATTGGGTACTTTCAGATCTCTCCAGGGCCTAAGGGTATTCTAATAGGAACCGCTGCTGCAATTTTGGTTATCATTGTAGAGATACTTATTGAAAAAATTGCCCTGGATACAATGATAGCTGGTGGTATTGGAATAATTCTTGGATTAATTGCCGCTAAACTCATCGACTATTCGGTAGCATTGATGGAGAATCCAGCTGTGGAGACATTCTTTAGGTCTTATTCTCTTTTAACAAAGGTTGTCCTTGCTTATATCGGAATGGTCCTCGCCATTAAAAAGAAAGAGGAATTAGAACTTCTGGATAGAAACATCTCCGTATCCAGTAAGCGAAGAGGCGGCGCGATGATGAAGGTCGTCGACACCAGCGCCCTAATTGATGGCAGGATTGCTGATATCTGCGATACGAAATTTTTAGAGGGAACTCTGGTAATTCCCAGTTTCGTTCTGAAAGAACTGCAAGAAATTTCCGATGCACCCGACTCGTCAAAGAGGAACCTGGGCAGGAGGGGGCTTGACATTTTAAAGAGACTCCAGGAGAGTAAACAGGCCTCAGTAAAGATTTTTGAAAAGGATTATTCAAAGATTGAAGAAGTGGATGCGAAGATAGTAAAATTGGCTGAGGAATTGGATGCCAGGATTCTGACTGCTGACTTCAACTTAAACAAAGTTGCAGCAGTGCAGGGAATTGCCGTTTTGAATGTCAATGAACTATCCAACGCAATTAAACCGCCAGTCCTGCCCGGCGAGGCAATGAAAGTCTTCATTTTAAAAGAGGGAAAAGAGCCGAAACAGGGAGTGGCTTACCTCGATGATGGAACCATGGTAGTAGTTGAGGATGGAAGGAGACATATCGGCAGAAAAGTTGATGTAATGGTAAATAGCATTTTACAGACTGCCGCCGGACGGATGATATTCGCCCGCCTTGTGGAAGAATGAGAGACGATTTCTAAAAAGAGAGGTAATCTTTGCGAGTAGTAGCAATTATCGTTGCTGCTGGCAGTGGAAAAAGGATGGGACGTTCAGCAAAGAAACAGTTCCTCTCTATCGGCTCCAAACCAATTCTGGCATATACTCTGGATGTGTTTGACTCAATAAACAGAGTTGACCGGATAATTCTGGTTATCCCCAGAGGTTGGAAAAGATATTGTCAGAAAGAAATTATAGAGAAGTTCGGATATAGAAAAAAGATAGAGGTAACTGACGGGGGAGCCCGGCGACAGGACTCGGTGGCTTGTGGACTTGCTCTTGTGTCTTCGGATTATGAGATAGTAATTATTCACGATGGAGTGAGGCCATTTGTCACCAGAAAGATGATAATTGAATCTATTGCTAAAGCAAGGAAATTTGGAGCCTGCGTTGCAGCCGTTCCCGTCAATGATACTGTCAAAATGGCAAAGAGTAACGGGGTTATAGAAAGAACACTTCCACGTGAATATCTCTGGAGAGTTCAGACTCCACAAACATTCCGGCTCAGTTTGATTAAGAAAGCTTATGCCAAAGCTCTGAAAGATAGATTTTATGGGACTGATGATGCTCAGTTGGTGGAAAGGATGAATAGACCCGTAAGAGTTGTTTCAGGCGATTACCGCAATATAAAAATCACGACCAGAGAAGACTTAATCCTTGCCGAGACATTATTATCAGAAAAACCGCTTTAACTTCTTCACCAGCTATCTTTTAATGTCAGTAATAAATTGTAGTGGCAGAGCGAAGCTCTGCTAAGGTCTCCTCTCCCCATTGGGGAGAGGGTCAGGGTGAGGGGTTTCCTCTCCCTTATGGGAGAGGGTATGGGTGAGGGGTTGTAGCAGCAGAGCGAAGCTCTGCTTTTAATGTAGGGGTTCGATTCATCGAACCCAGTAATTTTTCTCTCTCCCCTCAGGGGAGAGGGTCAGTGTGAGGGAGTTCCTCTCCCCTTGGGGGAGAGGGTCAGGGTGAGGGGATTATGAAAGTAGGTATTGGCTACGACGTCCACCGGCTGGTTAAGGGCAGAAGACTGGTGTTGGGAGGTGTGGAAATACCCTTTGAAAAAGGACTGTTTGGACACTCTGATGCGGATGTTCTAACCCATTCTATCTGTGATGCAATTCTTGGGGCGTTAGGAAAGGGCGACATAGGCCATCATTTCCCGAATACTGATTCCCGATATAAAGATATCTCCTCCCTCATTCTTTTGGGGAAGGTTTCTGAAATCATGACTGAAGCAAATTTCCAGGTGAATAATCTCGATTCAGTAATTATAGCCGAGAAGCCCCATCTCGCTCCCTATATTGAAGAGATGAAAGATAATATTAGCAAGGTTCTAAAGGTCGGTCGGGAGAAAATAAACATAAAAGCCACAACAAACGAAGGACTGGGATGGATTGGCAGAGGAGAAGGAATAGCTGCTTACACCATAGTTTCACTCAAGGAGCTCTGAGATAATATCATGGCTTTGGTTGTTTACAATACTTTAACCCAGAAGAAAGAAGAATTTAAGGCACACTCTCCGGGAAAAGTGAAAATGTATGTCTGTGGAACCACACCTTACGACTATTGCCATCTCGGCCACGCCCGCTGTTATGTAGTTTTTGACGTAATTAGAAAATATTTAGAGTATAGAGGCTACGATGTCACATATGTACAGAATTTTACAGACATTGACGATAAAATTATCAAAAGAGCTCGGGAGTTAGGTAGCAAGGCTGAGGAGATAGCGGAGGAGTACATCAGGGAATATTTTGAAGTAATGAACAGATTAAACATAAGAGAAGCCAATTTTTACCCCAGGACAACAGAGCACATAAAGGGGATGATTAAACTTATCCAGAAGTTGCTCGACCAAGGCTATGCTTATGTAATCAATGGAGATGTCTACTTTGAAGTAGATAGGTTCAACGGTTACGGTAAACTCTCCCATCGGAACCGGGAAGAGATGCAAGCTGGAGCCAGAATAGAAGTTGACAAAAGAAAGAGGAATCCCCTCGATTTTGCCTTATGGAAAAGTGCCAAGCCTGGTGAGCCTTTCTGGGAAAGCCCCTGGGGAATAGGCAGGCCGGGATGGCATATTGAGTGCAGTGCTATGAGCATGGAGTACTTGGGGAACTCTTTTGATATTCACGGCGGCGGACAGGACCTGATTTTCCCTCATCACGAAAACGAAATTGCCCAATCCGAGGCGGCAACAGGGAAACCATTTGTAAGTTACTGGTTGCATAATGGATTTGTTACAGTCAATCGGGAAAAAATGTCCAAGTCCCTGGGCAATTTTTTTACTCTAGGAGAGATTTACGAGAAATATTCTCCAGAGGTGGTGAGGTTCTTTCTTATCTCACAACACTATCGAAGCCCCATAGATTTTTCTGATGATAAGTTAGAAGAAGCACGGAAAAGCTTAGAAAGATTTCAAAATACTTTGGAAAACATTAAATTTATGTTAAGTGGATTGAAAGCAGGAGAAAAATCAAACCTTCCCACAGGAGACGAGACTACTCTATTGGAGGCAAAAGAAAAATTTATTACAGCTATGGATGATGATTTTAATACAGCTCGTGCTCTGGGCTATATGTTTGATTTTGTGAATAAAGTAAACAAAGTAATGGCGGAGAGGAATCCCAATCTCTCTTTTCTTCTTGCGGCGGAGAGAGCCTTGACAGGTATGGGCTCTATCCTGGGGTTTGTGAAAGGGAAGGCTGTAGAAAAGGCACAGATAGATGAGTTCCAAATCGAAATGCTTATTGACGAGAGGAATGCTGCCCGGAGAAAAAAGGATTGGAAGAAGGCAGACAAAATTCGTACTGACTTGGAAAAAACAGGAGTCATCCTGGAAGACACTCAAGTTGGAACACGCTGGAAATATAGAACCATAAAAGGGTCACCGAAAAAATAACCCTAATGTCTCCAAACAAGAGGTCTCTGAAAAAGTCCCCCTCGATGTCTTTGCGAGGAGCCCCGCACAACAAATGTGCGGGACGACGAAGTCCCGATTCATCGGGAACACGCAGTGTCATTGCGAAGGGCGAAGCCCTGAAGCAATCTCGTTATTGTCGTTGAAATTCAGAAACCAAACAAAAAGTCTTGACACTAGTTGGTTTTAGCGATATAATTTTTCTTACATAACTCAGAGGTTAAGTACGATTATGCTGGCGTAGCTCAGTTGGTAGAGCAGGGGTTTTGTAATTCGGAGAGCGCGTCTAGCGATTCTCCGTCGGAAATCGACGATGTCGACGATAAAAGGGATAAAAAGGGCAGTTGATACTTTAATCAATTTTAGTCAATTTTATGCCCGTTCGGATATACTAATAGCCACTTCATAGACACTTTTTGGATGATACCTTCTGCATAGAGAAGGTAATTTTTTTTCTTCGCTCGAAGCATAGATTTCAATACTACATCCAAGTCTAAGTGTCTTTCAATTCTACGCCCGCTTCGCACATACTAACAAGGACTTTTATGGACACTTTTTGAATAAGGAAATGGAATGACTTCTTGCTCTAAAACATCAAAATAATCGGGAGGATAGTAAGGATTATTAAGCGAGTCTAAGGAGATGAAAAATGAGAAAAGTTTTATTATTCGGAATTGTTTTTTTGCTGTTATCAGCGACGGCAAACGCACAAATTAGAGGTGGCTTAAAGGTTGGTGGGAATCTCAATTTTGCAAGCTTCGAGCCCGATGTCCCCGTCGGAGATTTAAGTTCTGCGGTTTCTTTTAACTTCGGAGGAGTGTTAGATTTCGATGTCTCAAAAAACTTTGGGATTGAAGTTAATCTCCTCTATAATAATCACAAAGCCGAGTGGGATTACAGGGGATTCGACCCTTATTATGGACTTTGGTTTGATTACGATATAACCTTTAGCATGCACAGCCTTTCGCTACCTGTATTAGCAAAATTTAAATTTCCGTCCAAGCAAGTAACTCCATTTTTAGGTGTAGGACCCGAAGTCGGGATTGTTCTTTCAAATAAATCAAAGGTTAAATTAACCGCAAATGGATTAAGCGATGAGACAACGGTTGATTTGGGAGACGAAACGGCGGCGGTAAACTTTGCGATTACTTTGGTCGGGGGGATTGATATTCTTTTGCGTGGCGTAATATTGAGTCCCGAAATAAGATTCAGTTTAGGATTAGCGGATTTAGACTCAACTACTGACGGTAGCGCCAAGGCTAGTCAGTTAATTCTATTGTTTGGGGTGAAATTTTAGGGGCAACAATGAGACTTTATAAGAAGGGCAAAAATTGGTTCATAGATTATTATGTCCACGGCAGGCGAAGGCGAGAGAAGGTGGCACTTTTTGAAAGCGGGTAACGACTTCACATAGGTGACTGAAGAAGTAAAAGACTCAAGGTAAACAATCAAATAGGGATTGAATAAAACAGGAGTTCTCAACAAAACCTTGAGTCCGCTCCTGCTTTTTGTTTGTAATAGGGTAATAGACTTTTAGTCTCATAAGGAAAGGAGGCGAGCATGAAAAAATTCTTAAGAGAGGTTGGAGAGCCGGTCGGTATTTTACTCTTGTGTCTCTCAATCCTCGCCGCTTGTGTAACTACTCAAGCACTGAAGCTCGGTACTCCGGCCCAACGGCCCCCAGTTTCCTGGCAGGATGTTGTCGTTTACCGCTCAGCCGACCAGGTGCCTGGTAAGTATGAAGAGATTGCGCTTCTCTCCTCCACTGGCAATACTGCGTGGAGTAGCGAGAAAACAATGTGGAACTCCATGCGGAAGGAAGCCGGAAAGCTCGGGGCTAACGCCGTTATTCTCGACGCTATGAGCGAGCCAAGTGCAGGCGCAAAAGTGGCAGCAGCGTTTCTTCTCGGGTCGGGAGCTGAGAGGAAAGGGAAAGCGATTGCGATTTATGTTTTTCCCGAAGAAAAATAGACGGTCTCTAATGTGAAGTCGCCCCGCTTTCTTATTATAAGGAGAGAGTATATGAATTCAGAAAAAAATTGGGTGACAGCTTTGCTACTCTGCATTTTCTTGGGCGGCATTGGTGCCCACAGGTTCTACGTAGGAAAAATTGGCACGGGTATTCTTTATCTTTTTACTGCAGGGCTTCTTGGAATTGGCTGGATAGTTGACCTTATTCTAATCTTGGTTGGAAAGTTCAAAGACAAAGAAGGGAAGATGTTGAAGCCAAAATAGAGCGGGGTTCTCTAAAAGTGGAGGTCGCCACGGTTTTTGTTTATCCAATTCTCTTCTGAAAGAGGTAAAAATGTCGGAACTGTTCAAAAAAATTTTGAGGAGGGCTTATGAAAGACTTTTTTCTTAAATACTGGTTGTGGTTTGCTATTGTTATGAGTTTATATTGGGGAATAAGAGGTCTTATTCTTTATACCACTGATTTAGTAGAACGTCTCGGAACAGAGAGGAAACAGAAACTGTATTCTTTACGCAGAAGAGGGATTTCTTGGGGTATCTTATTTGTAGGAGTATATGAATTTATTTTCAACTTTGTTGGCTCGTTTGCAGGTTGGTGTTGTCTGTATGTTTTTATTAAACACGCATCTTTTACAAATCTTAAATTAAATGATTTTGTTCTTATTATTTTAGGTATAATGGGTATATCAGGACTTTTACCAAATTTTATTAAGGGTATTGTTATGCTTCCCAAGGCGATAGCAAACTATTTTACTAAAAAGTTAGAGGAACTTGAATAATCAAAATAGTCC
>CAZJWT010000004.1:0-14080 GCA_964550005.1 uncultured Clostridia bacterium
CTACATTTTTCCTTCGTTGTAGCAGCAAAGCGTAAGCTTTACTTCCCTTTAGCAGAGCTTCGCTCTGCAGCTACATCTTATAAAAAAAGCTTTTATAAAAATGTTGAATTTTTGTGCGAATTGTGTTAGAATAATATTAAAGTTATGGACAAAAAATTAATGAAATATTGCAATACAGTTATAGAGTTCGGTTTACCAATCTTAGCTTTCCTTATCACTCTATCATTCTATTTGAAGACATACGATTCCTGTCAGATAAAAATTACCGTTCTACATATTGGTGCTACTGTTGTTATAGCGGCGTGGATTGTTAAGGTAATTGAGAGGGGAACGCTTCTAGTGAGTAGAGAACAGCGGCTTTACGCAATTCCTGCTCTCTTTTTCCTCCTTTCCGGTATCATCTCCTTCTCCATTTCCCCATTTAAATTTACCAGTTTTGAGGAACTTACGAGGAGAGTTCTGTATATAGGAATTTTTCTGGTTGCTCTCATTGAGTTTGACAGTTCCGAAAAAGTAAATAGAATGTTCCGCTGGATACTCGCTGCTACCTTTATCGCTGTTTTCTATGGTCTGGTTCAATTCTTAGAACTGGACCCTTTCATCTGGAAGCAGGCTTTTGGAGATAGAATATTTTCCACTTTTGGCAATCCGAACTTTTTTGCTGCATTTCTGGTACTGGTTACTCCCCTAATTCTAACATTTTTTGATTTTTCAGAGCTGGAACAGACAAAAAGGACATTTGTCTCTTTAGTTCTGGTCGCAGCCATTGGTATCCTCTACTGTTTTATGCAATTTTTGGGAAAGGAAGGCCTCATGCGAATGGGAAGTTTGGGAGCGAGTGCCTTTCTCTTCTTTGTGGAAAATAAGACTTATGCTTTCTTCTTCCTGCTTTTTGTTTCTTTGCTCTTAATGGTGCTATTGAAAATGAAGTCCAAAAAGCTTCTGGTTCTCTTTCTGTTTATCGTTGTCATTAATCTCCTGATGACCAGAACTAAAGCTGCTTATATAGGCTTTGCAGCAGGAACTTGCTTCTTTGCAGTGGTGACTACGCTTTTTGTTGTTCCGGCCACAAAGAAACGGAAAAAAGTTTTCCTGGCAGTTTTCCTCTCAGCAATGCTTCTGGGTACTTCGCTTGCAGTAACTTTCCTTTTAAAAAGGTCGAGAGACTCGGTACGCTTCCGGGTGTTCACCTGGCTTTCCACTCTGGAGATGATTAGAGATTATCCAGAGAAAGGTACTGGCCTTAGGGCTACAACTAATAAGGAATTAATTCATAAATTTCTGGGGACGGGAATTGGCACTTTCAAAATAGTCTATCCTGCTTTCAGGCGTCCTGAGATATTCCATATTGAGGGGAAAAGTAATACGGAAACAGACCATCCAGAGAATGAATTTATGGAGGTTTGGTACGATGAGGGGATAGTTGGACTGGGGATATTTCTCTGGCTCCTCATTGTATTTTTTCATACGGGAGTCAAGAGGTTGAACCAAGTTACCGGGTATTCAGCTCAAGCCCCTCCTGCTTCCGGGGTTTCCCGGCTTAATCCTCATTCAAAGAAGCGTTCAAAACTTGGCATCGGTCATCAAGTGGAAAAGTTGACAAGACGCCAATATCTGCTTCTCGGCCTGCTCTCTGGTCTGTTTGGTCTTCTGGTGCACAACTTTATGTGCGTGAATATGAGATTCGTATCTTCGGGTTCTGTTTTCTGGCTTTTCCTGGGACTGCTCGGTGGTCAGATAGTAGGTGGGAAAGAGAATGCTAACACGAGGTTGGAAGGTAACAAGAGGCCCCGGTTTCTGGTTAATGTTAATTCCCGAAGAATAATCCAGACCTTAGTCATAATTCTTGCTCTATTTCTGGTCATCTTCTTCAGGCGATTCTTTATAGCTGATATTCACCATAACATCGCTATCGCTTACTCCAAAGCCGGGATGTGGGAAAATGCTTTAAAAGAGTATCAGACTGTTTTGAGAAATAACCCTTGTTATGCAATGACTCATTACTTTATGGGCAATGTCTACAACGATAGATGGGATATGAAGAGCGTTTACGACCCTCGCTGGGATTCTGTAGACCTACGCCAAAAATATTTTTTTCCTTCAATTCACAAATTGTTTAATCGGACAGTAGTAGAGGATCAGAAGCCTCGCACCGATGCTGAAAGGGCGGTGGCGAAGTATGCCGATTTGAAGAAACTGGCTCCCAACTATGTGCAAGTTCACTTTCAGGAAGGAACAGTCTATACTAAGTTGGAAGAATGGGATAAAGCTATAGAGGATTTCGGAAAGTATTTAGCGCTCGACCCTGTATATGCTCCTACCTACTTCAAGATGGGATGGTGCTATGTTCAGAAGAAGGAATGGGCGAAGGCAGAAGGGGTTTACCTGAAGGCTGTAGAATGGAATCCCAAACTCGGCGAGGCATATGCAAATTTAGGCAATGTCTACTTCATGCAGAATAAGTTCGCCGATGCTGAAAATTTCTACAAGAAGGCAGTGGAGGTGGAGGATTCTAACATTAGTGCTCACAGGAGCCTTGCTGCTTTCTACTGGAATTTGAGAAGATACGATTTGTCTCTAAAAGAATGGGAGAAGATATTAGAGTTGAATCCAGGAGATAAACAGGCAAAATCCATAATTGAACAGGTTAAGGCCAAAAGATAAACGCTGGAGATTAATCTTTGGTCTTCCTTTCCGCCAGGCCGCCAGGCATTCCTGGTGAGTGGCGGTTTTTTTCTACTATAGAAATGGAATCTGACCGCATAATAAAACATATTTTTTTTATCGTCTTTTTAATTTCGCCTCTAATCTTTCTTACCGACACTACTCGGAATCCTTATGTGATTCAAAACGTCGTGCTGCAGATCGGTCTATCCGCGATTTTAGCTATCTGGCTGATAAAAAGTAATCGTAAACGGCAGATAATCTTGCCCAGAACATATCTCGACAAGCCCCTTTTACTCTTCTTTTTTGTCTCTTTCCTTTCGGTCGCTTATTCGTTCTCTATTCACCCAGAAATGAAATTGGCTATCCTTTCCTTTGGTGGAAGAAATCTCCTATTCTTATTCCTCAATTGTATAGCGGTCTTTTACATAACTATCTACCTGCTTCAAGATGAAAGAAATCTTAAAAGGTTACTCTATATTGCCTTTGCAGTGGGAACGCTTGCCTCTTTGTATGCAATACTTCAGTATCGAGGGATTGAGCCCATATGGCCAGGGAAAATAGAGCCGTTTGGCACTCGCAGCGTCTCCACTTTTGGCAATCCCAATTTCCTGGCAAGCTTTCTGATTCTTATCATGCCTGTGATAGCGGTTCTGGCTCTTTATGAAAAGTCTCTCACAAAGAAGCTCTTTTTGGGAGGACTTTTCGGAGTTAACTTCCTTGGACTCCTGGTGACCCATACTCGCAGTGCCTGGCTGGGGTTTTTTGTGGCTTCGATTTTCGTTGCCTTCTTCCTCGCCTCCCACCAGGTCTCTATAATTTTGAGGAATAGAAAGTGGTTAATCTTCCTGGCAGGTCTTCTGTTTCTGGTGATGTTCTATCCTGTAAGGGTTGAGCGACAAGGGGAGAGGAAAGTCACGGTCGTGAAGCTTGCTATTGAGAAAGTTAAGAGTTTTACCGATTTTAAACAGATGGCCTATGTTCAGAGATTTCTAATCTGGCAGGCAGCCTACTCCATGTTTAAGGAAAGACCGCTTTTAGGTCATGGTTGGGGAAATTTCGAGATTATCTATCCATTTTATCAGGGAAAATATCTGGAGATAAAGAAGTATTCTCCTCTTCGCACCCATGCCAACAATGCTCATAATGAAATCTTAGAGATAGTTTCCCAGACGGGGATTGTGGGGCTGGGAATATATATTTGGTTATTCATCCTCTTTTTTAAAATAGTAATAGATAGTTACAGAAAGCTTAATATTGAGTATGATAAGACTGTCGTTTTGGGGCTTTTGGGAAGTATTCTTGGAATGCTCGTCGATAATTTGTTGAATGTTTCCTTGCATTTCCCAATGCCTGGCCTTCTCTTCTGGATATTGATGGGATTGACTATAGGAATATGCCAGAGACAGAGAAGAGGATTATCGGAACATAGAATTCCCATTAAGAAATTCGTTATTTACCCGTTAAATGTTCTCTCTGGAATAATTATTTTTGGAATTATTCTCTTTAATCTTAGATATTTTCGTGGGGAGATTCACTATTTTAAAGGATTTAAATATGCAAAAAATAACGCTATGCTGGGAAAGGCGGTTAAGGAGTGCGAGTTATCCTATAGGATTTATCCTCTAAATGTGGACAATAACTATGAACTGGGCAACGCTTATGCTCGCTTAGACGAGAAGGAGAAAGCTATTTGGGCTTACCTTAAAGCAATAGAAGCAAATCCTGGTTATGACGAGATATATTCAAATTTAGGAATTATGTATGGAGAGACCGGAAAAATACCTGAGGCTATTGAAGCTCTAAATAAATCGATCGAGATAAATCCTCTTTCGGTCCCTACCCGGTCCTACCTTGCACAGATGCATATTAGAAGAAAAGAATGGGAGAAAGCTAGTAACCAATATCGAGAGATATTGGAGCTTGAGCCCGAAAATCGCCAGGCTGAGGCGAATCTCTCAATTGTCCAAGCACAGATGGAAGGGAAACCTCCTCTTAGCCCACAGAGTGAAGAACTCGAAAAACTATTTGAGGAAGGGGAAAAATATGTAAAGGATAAAGATTGGAATAAAGCAGAAGAGACTTATAGGAAGACCATAGAGCTTGCTCCTGGGAGCATAAAGGCATACCTCTATTTGGGTAACATTTATTTTAGTCAAGGTAAGATAGAGGAGGCTATCAGCCAATATAAGAAGATAATCGAACTCTCTCCCACATTTAATATCGGCGTTCATAGTAACCTTGGTCTTGCCTATCTGGAGTTGAACAAGGTCGCTCTGGCACGGGAAGAATTCCAGAAAATTTTAAAAGTTGATCCTGGAAACGAATTGGCTAACAGGAAGTTGACAGAGATAGATTCCGGGTTTAAGGGGGAGTCGAAATGAGGAGAGCTTATTTAATACGGTAGTCCCGACTTGTCGGGACAAAACCTGTCCTCCCTCGGGGTCAGGGACGACCCCGAGTACCTCAGCGAAGGTCAGGAGTAGCAGGTTTTAACCTGCGTTTTAAGACGCAGACTGAAGTCTGCTACTCCTAATACGGTAGTCGGGCTTGTCCCCGAGCCCGACAAATCGGAATGAGGATAACTTGACAAGATAGATGAAATCTGTTACCATTATGACGACAGAATTTGTGATGAAGAATCGTTCATAAAGGAGAGGAGAATGAAAAAAGGTCACTTTCCATTAACGTTATTGATAGGATTGGTTATTACTTGCTTTCCAGGTATTTATTCTATCTTATCTGCAGGGGAAGTGGTCGATTTGATTGATACCCCCACTCCTCAAATTACTGAAATCGGGGGGTATAATGTGAATTTCCGCTTCTATAGTTTCGAAAGCAAAGGAGGTAGTATTAACGGTGGACTTCTGGTCGGTCTATTCTTTGGGGTGCTGGAGCATATGAACCTGGGAGTTTACCTCGATACCGAAAATATCATAGGGAATCAGGATATAAAGCTCAGGCGTCCGCGACTGTTTGTAAAATTTTGCCTTTTCAGTGGAAGCGAACGCTTCCCGGCAATTGGTGTTGGTTACGATGATCAAGGTTATGGAGAGTACAGGGATAAAAAGTATGAGCAGAGAGAAAAGGGTTTCTTTATAGTCCTCTGCAAAGAGAATTTTCTTCCGCACTTGGAGGTCTCTACTGGGATTAATGGCTATGATTTTGATAAATTCAGGGTGAGAGGATTCATTGGCCTATTTTCTAAAGTGGGGGATAATTTAATCCCAATGTTGGAATTCGATAATTTGGGTGGGG
Source organism: uncultured Clostridia bacterium (assembly GCA_964550005.1). Classification (GTDB taxonomy): domain Bacteria; phylum UBA6262; class WVXT01; order WVXT01; family WVXT01; genus CAZJWT01. Next base: position 5,923 of record CAZJWT010000004.1, read on the forward strand.
GAAGCCAGAACAGGATAAATATGGGCATACGCTATTTCGTTACGCCAAGCTTAAATGTTGAAATAGATGGAAAAGATGTTGCTAATAAGTTTGACCGGATTTTTCGCATCGGATATATGAGTGCATTTTAAATTTGTACTGTTTTGTAGGGGCGGCACTCCGTGGCCGCCCAGAATAAGGGACGGCACAGAGTCCGTCCCCTACAATAAGAGTAGTAAAGGAGACTCTATTGGCTGAAGTTGAAGGTTTAGATTTTGAACGACCGGTTGTAGAACTGGAAAAGAAAATCGAAGAACTAAAGAGTCTCGGGGTCAAAGAAAAGGTCGACTTTTCTCAGGAGATAGCGAGTCTGGAGAAGAAATGCGATGAACTTAAGAGGGAAATATTTGGCAATCTAACTCCCTGGCAAAAGGTTCAGCTGGCTCGTCACCCTCGACGTCCCTACACTTTGGATTATATAAATTTACTTATGAGTGATTTTGTAGAACTTCGGGGGGATAGAAATTTTGCCGATGACCCAGCTATGGTAGCGGGAATGGCTAAATTTGAGAACGAAGCGGTTGTAGTTATTGGTCATCAGAAGGGCCGGACCCTTCAGGAAAACATGATGAGAAATTTCGGGATGCCCCATCCCGAAGGGTACCGCAAGGCGTTAAGGATAATGAAGATGGCTGAGAAATTTTCAATCCCCGTCATTAGTTTTATAGATACTCCGGGCGCTTATCCAGGAATTGGCGCAGAAGAGAGAGGGCAAGCCGAGGCAATTGCCCGAAATTTGAAAACCATGTCAGAATTGGAAGTTCCAATTATTGTAGTAGTAGTCGGAGAAGGTGGTAGTGGTGGAGCGCTGGGAATTGGCGTTGGCGATAAAGTCCTGATGCTGGAGAATGCTATCTATTCAGTTATTTCTCCTGAGGGGTGTGCCTCTATTCTCTGGAGGGACGCAGCAAAAGCACCCGAAGCTGCCAAGGCGCTAAAATTGACCGCCCAGGATTTACTGGAGTTAAAAGTAATTGACGAAATCATCGAAGAGCCTCTGGGTGCCGCCCATCGGGATATGGGGTTTATGGGGAGGCAATTGGGAGAAAAAATTAAGATGTATCTGAGTGAATTGAAGAATCTACCCGTGGAAGAACTGTTGAGGAAAAGATATCAAAAGTTTCGCCTATTGGGCGAATTTGTAGAGGAAGAACTGAGCAGAAAGGAGAAAACTGATATAAAAACTGATATAGAGGAAGAAAAGAAATGAGAAGGATTGCTGTTACGACTGCTGGTGGCGATGCTCCGGGAATGAATGCCTGTCTTAGAGCTGTAGTTCGCTCAGCAATCTATTATGGCCTGGATGTGGTTGGATTTGAAGAAGGGTATTGGGGACTGATTGAAGATAAGAAGAGAAGAATGGATTTGAGGTCGGTCAGCGGAATTATTAGCTGGGGTGGAACGATATTGAAGACAAAAAGGTGTGAAGAGATAAAGACAAAAAAAGGAATAGAAAAGGCGATAAAAGTTTTAAGGAGTAACAAGATTGATGGTTTGATAACCATAGGAGGAGATGGTGCTTTTAGAGGAGGAATGGAACTCTACCAGGTAGGTGGAATACCTCTTGTTGGCATACCAGCAAGCATTGACAATGATATTGCTGGCACAGAAGATACCATAGGTTTCGATACAGCTGTGAATACAGCCTTATGCGCTATTCAGAAAATTCGGGATACCGCTTCTTCCTACGAGAGAATCTTTATTATTGAGGTGATGGGAAGAGAGAGGGGATTTATTGCCCTGACGGTTGGATTGGCCTGCGGGGCTGAGATAATTTTAGTGCCCGAAATAAAATATAATCTCACCAAGATCTCCCAAGAGTTGGAAAAAGGCAGAAAGAGTGGAAAGAAAAGCAGTATTATTGTTATGGCCGAGGGAGCAGGAACAGCTTATGCCATAGCCCATCAAATAAGCGATGTTACTGGTTACGAAGTTAGAGTAAGCGTGGTTGGTTATATTCAACGTGGTGGTTCCCCCACTGCCCGTAGTGTAAATTTAGCCAATCTTTTTGGACATCAGGCAGTGAAAGTTTTAATGAGAACAAAATCGGCCAAGATGGTGGGATGGGAGAGAGGGAAAGTTGTAGTTGTATCTTTGGACTATTCAGTAAGACATCGAAAAGAGATAGACGAGAATCTTTACAGATTGGCTCAAATATTGGCAATTTGAGGATAGAGGAGGAGTAGATGCCGCTAGTAACGACAAAGGAACTCTTGGAGAAAGCTATGAGAGGGAAGTATGCTGTGGGAGCTTTCAATGCTAACAATATTGAGATGGTACAGGCGATTATCGAAGCGGCAGAGGAAGAGAATGCTCCAGTGATTCTACAGGCTAGTCAGGGCGCAATTAAATATGCCGGGTTGGAAAATATAACAGCAATAGTTAAGAATGCGGCGGCTATGGCTAAGATTCCCATTGCTCTCCATTTGGACCACGGGACCGATTATGAACAGAATGTCAAATGCTTTCGCATGGGATTCACCTCCTTAATGTTCGACGGTTCCAAACTTCCATATGAGGAGAACGTCTCTATTACCAGGAAGATAGTGGAGATGGGGCATGCTGTGGGAGTTCCCGTAGAGGGAGAGATAGGTAAGATTGCGGGCACGGAAGACCATATCACTGTGAGTGAAGTGGAGGCCGATATGACCGAACCCGAGGAGGCTTTGAGGTTCGTCGAGGATACTGGAGTTGACTCACTGGCAGTGGCTGTAGGAAGTGTTCATAGGATGAAGAAAAAAGAGGCCAAGCTCGATCATGAGCGGATCAAGAAGATTGCTGAATTGGTAAAGATTCCTCTTGTTTTGCATGGCTCAAGCGGAGTAGTGGATGATGAGATGAAAAAGGGCATTAAGGAAGGACTCTGTAAAATCAATGTTGCTACTCAGTTAAATATGGCTTTTGTTGAAGGGATGAGAAAAGCTCTGAATGAGAAGCCAGAAGAAGTGGATCCTCGAAAGATACTTGGCGTGTCGAAAGAATTGCTGAAGAAAGTAGTAAGAGATAGAATAAGGGTTTTTGGATGTTCGGGGAAAGCATAGAGAGAGGCAAAGGGGAGGATGAAGGGATAGTTTTCGGAGTCGCTCGGATAGCTGTCATTGCGAGGAGCTAAAGCGACGAAGCCCCGATTTATCGGGACCACGCTCCTTTCAGTCGCTCGCAATGACATTTGTAGATTATCCCTTCATCCTCAGTAGCTAATGGGGTTTTGAAATGTTTACGGAGAGGGTAAAAAGGGAAAGGAGATAAGGTAAAAAATAGCATGAGAATTGGAGTATTGAACGGTGGGGGAGATGTGCCAGGTCTAAATCCAGCAATTCGTGGATGTGTGATGCGGGCGATAGATTTCGGCTGGGAAGTAGTGGGAATTAACGAGGGATGGAAGGGATTGATTGAGGGCTTGAGTGAACCTCTGGGAATTTCCGAAGTGGAAGATTTGATGGATAAGGGGGGGACGATACTGGGCACTTCCAGGATCAATCCCTATAAGGTGGAGAAGGGCGTGGAAAGATGTTTAGAGAATGTGAGAAGGCTTAAGCTTGAGGCAGTTGTTGCTATGGGTGGCGAAGATACTTTAGGAGTGGCCAATAAACTATATAAGGAACACAGGATGAAAGTTGTTGGTGTCCCAAAGACTATGGACAACGACCTTTCATCCACTGATTATACTTTTGGTTTCGATACCTCGGTTACCCTGGCGATGAATGCTTTGGGAGTTTTGAAAGATACTGGAAAGTCGCATAGAAGGATTATGGTTTTAGAGGTAATGGGCAGGCACGCTGGTTGGGTAGCGCTGTTTACAGCCATTGGCGGTGGGGCAGACTGGGTTCTGCTTCCTGAGGAAGAAATAGATATAGATTCGATGTGCGAACATTTGAAAAAAGTTTATGAAAGGAAGCAGGTAGCAACAGTGGTAGTTTCCGAAGGAATCGAAATTCCCAGAAAGAAAATAGATGAAGAAAAACTGGACCAATTTGGTCATATGCTTCTGAAGGAGAGAGGGGCGGGTGAAGAGATTGCTAAAATTATACAGGATAGACTGGGAATTGATACCAGGGCAAGCGTTATCGGACATATGCAGAGGGGAGGAGCTCCCACCCTATTCGACCGTATGCTGGGAGTGAGGGCCGGTGTAAAAGCAATTGAACTGGTTAAGGAAGGGAAGTTTGGTCAAATGGTTTCATTACAGGGAACGGAGATGGTGGGGATTAGTTTGGAAGAAGCTGTGGGCAGGTTAAAGAGTGTTCCCCGTGAATGGATTGACTTCGCACATACCCTTTTTAAGTAGATGAATGGAGAAAAATGAGAATCTCTTATAATTGGTTAAAGGAGTATGTAGATTTTTCTCTATCTCCTCCAGAACTGGCCAGGTGTCTCACGATGGCAGGTCTGGAAGTGACCGATATTCTCTATTTGGGGGCAGAGGTGGAGAACGTGGTGGTTGGTGAAATCCTTTCCATCAAGCTTCTTCCTCAGGCAGATAGGTTAAGCCTCTGTCAAGTTTCTGATGGGAAGCAGATCTTTTCTGTAGTTTGTGGAGCAAGGAACATAAAGGTTAAGGATTTGGTTCCTCTTGCCAGGGTGAAAGCTAAACTTCCTGGCGGCAGAAGAATAAACAAGGAGAAAATAAAAGGGCAGACTTCTTACGGAATGCTCTGTTCCGAGAAGGAATTAGGGATTGGAGAAGATGCCAGTGGCATTCATATTCTTCCGGCCGGCTCTAAATTGGGTGAGGATATTAAAAAGGCTTTAGCGTTGGAAGAAGTAGTGCTGGAAGTAGAACTGACTACCAATCGTTCCGATTGTGCCAGTATATTTGGGATAGCCCGTGAGGTTTCAGCTATTGTAGGGGGGAATCTGAAGCCACCCAGGGTCGAATTGAGAGAAAATGGAATTTCTGTATTCGATTTGGCGAGAGTCGAGATTCTGGACCCCGAGGCATGCAGGCGTTATGCTGCGAGAGTTATTCAAGACCTGAAAGTGGGTTCTTCCCCCTCTTGGTTAGTCAAGAAATTGGAGACAGTGGGGCTTAGGCCAATTAACAATGTAGTTGATGTCACTAATTACGTCCTAATTGAACTTGGCCATCCCCTTCACGCCTTCGATTATGATAAATTGCGTGAGCATAGAATTGTTGTGCGTTTTGCTACTCCTGGTGAGAAGATATTAACTTTGGATAATGAAGAGAGAAAATTGACAGAAAGGAATTTAGTTATTGCCGATGCCGAGCGGCCGGTTGCTTTAGCGGGAATAATGGGAGGGATAGAAACCAGCGTTGACCAATCTACCAGAAATGTGCTTTTGGAAAGTGCTTATTTTACTCCCCAGCTAGTAAGAAGGACAGCCCAGCAGTTCGGGATTGATACAGAATCGTCCTATCGTTTTGAGCGTGGCGTTGATGGGGAGAATATCCTTATCGCATCCAAGCGAGCTTGCCAGTTAATCCAGGAACTCTCCGGAGGCAAAATTGCCTCTGGAGTAATCGATGTCTCCCCACGGCCTTTCTCTCCAGTGGAGATAGAGTTTTCACCGGAAGAGACCAATCGTATCTTGGGCTCTAATATTTCTCCAAAAGAAATGGGCGAAATTTTGACCCGTCTTGGATTTAAGGTTTCTGAGAAAGAGGAAAAGAGGCGCTTACAGGTCAAAGTGCCTTCCTATCGAAATGACATCTCCCGGCCTATCGACTTGGTAGAAGAGATTGCCCGACTATATGGATATGATAAGATTCCATCAGGGATGCCAAAAATAGAGATTAGTGATTCAGTTGATGATAAAGTTTTGATACTGGAGGATTTTGTAAGAGATGTTTTGACAAGGTTAGGATTATGCGAAGTTGTGAGCCATTCTCTGGTTAGTCCAGAATATTATAATGAACTGGATATTACTATTCCCACAGGACTTGAGGGAACCGTTGAGATTACCAATCCTTTATCTCGGGAACATAGTCTGTTACGCACTTCTCTCCTACCGGGTCTAATATCAATCCTGAAATGGAATCTAAACCACGGGGTTACCGATGTAAAGATATTTGAAATAGGGCGGGTCTTTTTTTCTGGAAAGGGCATGCCAGAAGAGAAAAAGATTTTGGCAGGTGCCCTGGTTGGTACTCAGGAGGAAGGGTACTGGGAAGACTCTTCAAAAGCTATCGATTTTTATTATATCAAAGGGATTGTGGATTCCCTATTAGGAGAATTGGGCATTTCTCGTGAAAGTCGTGGAGAATCTAAGATAGAGAGAAGTGGCCATTTTCTTTTGGAAGATAGAATTTCAAATAAGATAATGGTAGGCAATGAACATCTGGGAGATTTTGGCGAATTAGCTAACAGGGTCTCCCGGAAAATGGAATTTAGAAATAAAGTATATGCCTTTGAGTTAGATTTTGACGGGTTGTGTAAACTTATCGAGGTTAAGAAGAAGTATAAGAGAATGTCGAGGTTTCCCTGGGTTTCCAGGGATATTGCTTTGGTAGCTCGGGAAGGCTTGACATTTAGAGAAATTTGTGTTAAAATTAAAGAAGTCGGAGGTGAACTTGTTCAAGATGTGAAACTTTTCGACGTGTATTTTGGTGAACAGATCGAACCCGGGAATAGGGGCTTAGCCTGTAAGGTTATTTATCAATCTATGGGAAAGACTTTGACGGATGAAGAGGTAAATAGTTTACATATGAAAATAGTGGAGGCGCTGGAAAGAGATTTAAGATTGAAAGTGAGAAAATAAGACGCATCTGTGAAATAAGGCAAGATGAAAGAATTCAATGTTCTCAAGAAAAAGATAGAGGAGGCTGTTGCGTTAGTCAATTCGCTAAAACAGGAAAGGGCAAAATTCCTGGAGAATATTGAGAAGCAAAAAGAGAACATTAAATTTATGGAGGAAGAGAATAAAGTAGCAAAGAAGATAATTGCTCAAATTGAGCGCTTGGGAAAGGAGAGAAAAGAAGTTAGGGAAAGGCTCCAGATTGTGCTTGATCGGTTAGAGAAAACAAAAGTATGATCCTGGCATAGCTAAGAGGCTCTATGCTCGAGAAAGACAGCGATAAGATTCTAGTGAAGATATATAACCGAGAATTCGTAATTGAGGGGGGCGATTGGGACCCCTTATACGTTTCGGCTTTAGCAAAATATGTTGATGAACAAATGAACAAAATAGCTAACACATCACACATTGTAGATACAAGCCGGGTAGCAGTTTTGGCTGCTCTAAATATTGCTGATGAACTGTTTAGGTTGAGAGAGAGTAAAGATAACAGCGGCCAGGAAATATCAAAAAAATCTGAAGAACTAATCAAGCTGCTCGATCAAGCATTAAAATAATAGTTTCCATATTGTCCAAAAATAGAAGGTTTTTATTGTCCCTGCGATGTTCGTGATGTGTTGACTATTTTAAGCCGACAAGCATTAATCAGGGAATCCGGAGCCTTTGATAATCGTGATTATCGGAGCAGGATACCCACTTTAAGATGGTGCTTTAAAACAGTCATACACACGGCAGAGCGGGGACTTTTTTTTAACAAAGGAGTAGCTCCGATGAATCGGAGCGTGATAAATGAGAAAGGATGTTCATCGGCCGCCGCATTTGTATTTAGATGAAACAATTTACTTTGTTACCGCTTCCACAAGGGATAAAATTCGTTATTTTAATACTTATAGAAGAAAGGAAACTATCCTGGAAACAATTATGGACATCCCACGAAATATCCGTTGTCACTTATACGCCTGGATAGTTCTTGACAACCATTACCATGTTGAGATAGGTCTCAAATATGGTAAGGAGCTCTCTACCTGCGTTAAAGCGATTAACGGTAAAAGCTCCTTTAAGTTGAACCAGTTAGATAAAAAAAGGGGACGACAAATATGGCAACAATATTGGGACACCTGTATTAGAGGAGAAGGAGATTTTTGGAGGCGGTTCAATTATATTCATCACAATTCGATAAAGCACCGATATGTGAGGCAAATGGAGAGTTACGCTTTCTCCAGTTACAATTTCTATTTGGGGAAATACGGTCGAGAATGGTTAATGGATATTTTTACTCAGTATCCGGTTATTGATTTTACTATTGAGTCAGATGAATTCTAATAACGCTGGGATGGCGCTCCGATGAATCGGAGCTAATCCA
>CAZJWT010000004.1:14180-26774 GCA_964550005.1 uncultured Clostridia bacterium
ATGGCGCTCCGATGAATCGGAGCTAATCCAGACGCTCCAATGATTCGGAGCTAATGCGGTTAAAGATGGAACTTTTTGCGAAAGAGAAATTAGAAGCCACTAAAGATATGCCTTTGGCTTTGAGGATTTGCCCAAAGAGGCTTTCTGACTTCGTAGGACAAGAGCACATTTTGGGCAAGGGTAAACTGCTCCGGCGAGCTATTGAGGCCGATAGAATTGTGTCTCTCATTTTCTATGGTCCACCAGGCTGTGGCAAATCGGCGCTGGCCAGAATAATCGCTGAAGGGACGAAAGCATACTTTGAAGAGCTAAATGCAGTGACTTCGGGGGTGGCCGATTTGAGAAGGATAATTGAAAGAGCTTGGCAAAGGAGAAAGCTTTCGGGTCAGAAGACAATTCTACTGATCGACGAGCTTCACCATTTTAACAGGAGCCAGCAAGATGCCCTACTGCCGGATGTAGAGAAGGGGATAGTTACCATAATTGGTATTACTACTGAGAATCCCTATTTTTATGTTAATTCCAGGCTACTTTCACGCTCCCAGATTTTCGAATTTAGACCTTTGAGTGATGAAGACCTGGGGGTTATTTTGAAAAGGGCAATTGAAGATAAGGAGAATGGCCTGGGTAAAAAGAGAATAAAAATTGCTCCTGAGGCACTGAAGCATCTGATAAAAACTGCCAACGGTGATGCCAGAAGAGCATTGAATGCTCTGGAAGTGGCAGTGATGACCACAAAGCCAAGCCCAAATGGAGAAATTGACATTACTTTATCAGTCGCTGAAGAATCGATCCAGAAAAAAGCTGTAGTCTATGATAAAAAAGGGGATGGACATTATGACACGATATCTGCTTTTATTAAGAGCATGAGAGGTTCTGACCCAGATGCAACTTTATACTGGTTGGCAAAGATGATATACGCTGGTGAGGACCCACGATTTATTGCCAGAAGGATTGTGATCTGTGCCAGTGAAGATGTGGGCAATGCAGACCCCCAAGCTCTTGTAGTAGCCAATGCGGCTCTGGAGGCCTGTGAATTTTTAGGAATGCCCGAAGCTAAAATACCCCTTGCCCAGGCCGCAATATATGTTGCTTGTGCCCCCAAGTCTAACGCGGCCTATAAAGGAATAGACAAGGCTTTGGCCGATATAGAAGAGAAGAAAATTCTCAAGCCTCCAAAATATTTAACTAAGGTTGGGCAAAAAGATTATAAGTATCCCCACAATTATTCGAAGGGATGGGTTCAGCAGGACTATTTACCAGAGAAACGTAAGTACTATTTTCCCACAGAAGAAGGCTATGAGGCAAAGATTAAGAAGAGGATGGAAGAGCTGGAGTCCCGGATTGATAAGGATTCCAAGTCTTCCCATAGGCAGAGGCCACATTCTCTTCGAGAAAAAGCCTCCCGGCAATGGAAGGAGGATAAAGCTAGAACTTTTTGAAAAATGGAGGAGAGAAAAAGAAAACTCAGGCAAGAATTCCTGAACAGGAGAGACAGCCTTTCCAGGGATGAAATAGACTCTAAAAGCGAGAAGATTGAAAATGAACTCTTTGCATTGCCTGAGTTCCGACGAGCAAAGACAGTTATGTTTTATGTATCTTTTCGTAGTGAAGTGGAAACAGAGAAAATGATAAGAAATGCGCTGAACTTGAGGAAAAGGGTAGTTGTACCTGTTGTGGATGGGGAAAAAATAGAGGCAATCGAGATCAAAAATTTTGAAAAAGAACTCACCGAAGGAAGTTTCGGAATAAAGGAACCAAAAAAAGAACTCAGAAAGAGAGTGGATCAAAAAGAGATCGACCTCGTAGTCGTTCCTGGAGTAGTCTTTGATAAGACGGGAGGTCGCCTTGGGTATGGGAGAGGATACTACGACCGATTTTTAAAAAGTAAATCGATAGAATTGAGGATGGCTGGCTCCCCTCAACGTGCACTGATTGGACTGGCTTTCGATTTGCAAATTACCAGGAAAATTCCTCTGGTAGAAAAAGATGTGAGGGTTGATAAAATAGTTACTGAAAGCGGGACAATAAATTGTGAGAACCAGCCTTAAGTAAATTCCAATGGTCGCATCAGCAAATCCCTCGTATCTCTACAGGGGATGCCTTAAATGTAGGAATTTTCCCTAGATAAGGAGGAAAAAATGGATAAAATTAGCCTAATTATATTGGGATGCCTTCTTTTAGGAATATTAGTAGGATACATATTAAGATTTCTCTACGCAAGATTTCAGGCCTCATCAGTTGAAGCACAAGCGAAAAGGATAATCGATTCGGCTCAACGGGAGGCCGAAGCTAAAAAGAAAGAAGGCTTCCTTGAAGTAAGAGATGAGATGCACAGAACAAGGATTAAATTCGAAGAGGAAACGCGAAGTCGACGACAAGAGTTAGAAAATGTGGAAAAGCGGTTAGCACAGAAGGATGAGAATTTAGACCGCAAAGTTGATATCCTTGAGAGGAAAGAAAGAGAGATTGACAAGAAAGAGAAATATATTTTGGGAAAAGAGAAATATTTGGAAGAGGAAGGCAATAGGTTAACTCAAGTAAAGGAAGAACAAAAGAGGGTATTGGAAAGGCTGGCCCGAATGACCCCGGAAGAAGCAAAGAAGGTTCTCTTGGCCAGTATGGAGGAAGAGGCTAAAAGAGAAATGGAAACAATTGTTAGACGAATCGAGCAAGAGGCTGTTGAGACTGGAATGAGAAGGTCTAAGGAGATTCTAAGTCAAGCGATCCAGCGTTGTGCTGTGGAGCATACTGCGGATATCACGGTCTCCACAGTTTCCCTGCCAGATGATGAGATGAAAGGCCGTGTGATAGGCCGTGAAGGTAGGAATATTCGAGCTTTTGAGAACGCCACCGGAGTTGATTTAATAATTGATGACACCCCCGAGGCTATTACACTTTCTGGTTTTGATGGGGTGAGAAGGGAAATTGCGCGGGTTGCTCTGGAAAGGCTAATTGTCGATGGCAGGATTCACCCGGCAAGAATTGAGGAAGTTGTAGAGAAAGTAAAAAAAGAGATGGAAGCCCATCTGAAGTCAGCGGGAGAACAAGCAGCATTTGATGTCGGCGTTCAAGGTCTCCATCCGGAAATAATTAGGTTGATCGGTAGGCTTAAATACCGAACCAGTTATGGCCAGAATGTTCTCCAGCATTCTTTAGAGGTAGCTTACATAGCCTCCGTGTTAGCTAATGAGTTAGGGGTAGATAGCAAATTCGCCAGACGGGTAGGGTTGATACATGATGTAGGTAAATCTATCGACCGCGACGTGGAGGGAACGCATGCCCAGATTGGTGCAGATTTGGCAAGAAAACATAACGAATCCCCGAAAATGGTTAATGCCATTGCTTCTCATCACGAAGACTGTCCAGCTCAGAGCATAGAAGCCGTTCTGCTGCAGGCAGCTGATGCAATTTCTGCTTCCCGTCCAGGTGCCAGGAGAGAATCGCTTGAATACTATTTAAAGAGGCTGGAGAACTTGGAAAAGGTAGCGAATTCCTTTCGAGGGGTAGAGAAGGCATATGCCATTCAGGCAGGACGAGAGGTAAGGATTATTGTGGAACCAGAAGAGGTGGAGGATAGCATGGTACAGGAACTTGCCAGGGAAATAGCCAAGAAAATCGAAAAGGAAATAGAGTATCCTGGCCAGATAAAAGTTACGGTTATCAGAGAGACGAGAGCCATCGAGACCGCAAAATAAGAAGGCAGCTCGGGATTTGGGTTCGCTCGCTGAGAGCCCAAAGAAGCGTAGTAGAGAAACAAACTTTATAAAGGAGCCAAGGTGAGAATACTCCTTATTGCTGATATAATTGGTAAACCGGGTAGGCAGGTACTGAGAAATATTCTTCCCAAGATGGTAGAAGAAGAAAATATTCAATTTGTGATTGCTAATTGTGAAAATGCAGCAGGGGGTTTCGGCCTCACTCCTAACATTTCTCGAGAGATATTTTCATTGGGAGTCGATGTAATTACTATGGGCAATCACGTATGGGCAAGGAAGGAGATTTTAGAAATAATCGAGGAAGAGAATATCTTGAGGCCAGCGAATTTTCCGGGCGAAGTCCCGGGAAAAGGGTGGGTGATTATTCAAGCGAGTAATGGAATAAAAGTTGGGGTCATAAATATTATGGGTAGAGTCTATATGTCCACTTTAGAATGTCCCTTTCGTACGGCTGATAGGATTATAGAAGAAATGAGTAAAGAGACAAAGATAATCATCGTGGATATGCATGCGGAAATCACCTCAGAAAAAGTTGCTATGGGTTGGTACTTAGATGGTAAAGTGAGCGCGGTGGTAGGCACTCATACTCACGTTCCTACTGCTGATGAACGAATTCTCCCTCAGGGCACAGCTTATATTACTGATATAGGAATGACGGGCCCCCTCGATTCAATCATCGGAATGAAAAAAGAGATTATCCTGAAAAAGTATTTGACCCAGATGCCGATCAGATTTGAAGTGGCAACAGGCGATTTAGTTTTTGCAGGAGCTGTGTTGGAAGTCGACGAGAAGACAGGAAAAGCGAGAAGCATAAGGAGAATTGCTAAACCATTTGAAGGGAAAGTAGAAGAGAGTGGGGAATGAAAGGTGAAAGAGCATAGAAAAATTTACAAGGTTTCAGAAATAAATATAATAGCAAAGAATCTCCTGGAAAGCGAATTTCCTGAGATTTGGCTTGAAGGAGAGATATCTAATCTTATCCTCCACTCTTCAGGGCACCTCTATTTTAGCTTAAAGGACGAAGAAGCCCAGATAAGTGCGATCATGTATAAGTGGCAGGTTGGAGAACTCGGGTTTGCGCCAGAAAATGGAATGAAGGTAATTGTCAGAGGGAAGATAAGTCTCTTCGTCAAAGGCGGCAGATACCAGATCATTGTCTACGGTCTCCAACCTGTAGGGATAGGGGCATTGCAGCAAGCATTCGAACAATTGAAGCGAAAACTGGAGAGGGAAGGTCTATTCGATAAAGCGCGCAAGAGACCGATACCCATGTTACCTCAGAAGATTGGCATAGTTACATCGCCTACAGGAGCAGCAATCCGTGACATCTTGAATATAATTGAGCGCAGATTTGCCAACGTACACATTTTAATCTATCCAGTAAGGGTCCAGGGTGACCTTGCGGCCGGCGAGATTGCGGAAGCAATAACCTATCTTAACGAATATTTTGGATATCTGGACGTCTTAATCGTGGGAAGGGGTGGTGGGTCGCTGGAAGACCTTTGGCCTTTTAATGGAGAAATTGTTGCACGGGCTATCTATAACTCCAAAATTCCTGTAATCTCGGCTGTTGGTCACGAAGTCGATTATACCATTGCTGATTTCGTTGCCGACCTTCGCGCACCCACACCTTCAGCCGCTGCCGAATTAGTGGTTACCAATAAGATTGAGTTGGAAAAGAAAATATTGCTTTTGACTTCTAAGATTAGATCATCCATTGAATACGAACTGGATGAATGCACCAGCGAATACAGACGCCTCGTGGAGAATAGAATCTTTCTCCATCCTGAAGAATTATACTCGCAATTTCAGCAGGAAATAGATTACTACTTAGAGAAGATAGTTTCAAAGTGTACCCATTTTTTGGATTTCCAGAAGGAGAGGCTAAATTCAATTGCTGGAAAGTTAAACGTGTTGTCCCCGCTTAATATTTTGGCCAGGGGATACAGCATTACGTATAAATTACCAGAAAATGAGGTTTTGAAGAGCATATCTCAAGTTAAGATGAACGATAGAGTAAAGGTTAAACTGCACCAGGGTGAAATAATTTGCATAGTAGAAGAAACTGATGAGCCAGAGTGATAGAGATACGAGAAGAGATAATTGATAGGAGGGGAAAATGGGAGAGATGAAATTCGAAGAAGCTATAAATAGATTGGAAAGGATAGTTCAAGAGTTGGAAGAAGGAGAGAAGTCTCTTGAGGATTCTTTGAAATTATTCGAGGAAGGGATAAGATTATCAAAATTCTGTTCAGGGAAACTGGAAGAAGCGAAAAAGAAAATTGAGATTCTGATAAAATCCGAGAAGGGAGAGCTGGCAGCAAAACCTTTCAATTTGAAGGAGGAGATCGAAGAGAAGAATAGTAATTCCGAGAATTTGAATTCTGCAGAATAGAATCGATCCGATGGACTGCTCAATTGAAAAATACTTAAAAGAGAAAAAAGTTAGTATTGAGTCTACTTTAAATAGGCTCCTTCATCCTGCCAAGAAGTATCCGTCAATAATTCATCAGGCTATGCGCTATGCTGTTTTTGGAAAGGGAAAACGCCTGAGACCCATTCTCGTTATTGCCGCAGCAGAAGCATGTGGAGGGAAAGCTTCTGATGTCCTGCCTGCTGCCTGCGCTTTAGAGATGATTCACACCTACTCTCTTATTCATGACGATCTCCCGGCAATAGATGACGATGAGTATCGCCGAGGTAGATTATCTTGCCACAAGAAGTTCGGAGAAGCTATGGCTATTTTGGCTGGTGATGCGTTGTTGACCAGAGCCTTTGAAGTTTTGTCCGGAACGTGGTTCCCTAAAGATGAAGCTCTTCAAGGAAAAATAATTGCCGAGATCGCTCGAGCTATAGGAACTGAGGGGATGTTGGGAGGACAGGCAGAGGATATTCAATCCTTAAGTTCGGGAACACAAGCGGAAAGGGAGAAGAAATTAGCTTACATACATTCGCACAAGACTGGTGCTCTAATTACTGTGGCATTAAGGGTGGGAGCTATGCTGGCGGGTGCCTCTAATGGAAAGTTGAAAGCACTCGACAAATATGGCAGAAGTTTCGGATTGGCCTTTCAAATCACTGATGATATATTAGATAAGAAAGAGGAGAGGGAGTTAACTTATCCTGGGATTTATGGCTTAAAAGCCTCCAGAGAGAAGGTGAAAAGACTGGTTAAAAGTGCTAAGGTTCCACTGGAAATATTTAAAAAAAGAGGAGAGCTCCTCGAAAAATTAATAGACTATTATGTCAAATCCAGAATATAATTTAGATATGGCGGCTTCGATTTTTCAAGTTAGTTGGTCAATGTCCATGTGTCATTGCGAGCGACTGCAGAGAGCGTGGTCCCGATGAATCGGGACTTCACTTCGTTCGCAATGACAGCGCTTTGCTGCTACACAAAATAGGTGAGAGAAGTGGATATAAGGTTGGCGTATGGAAAAAAAGATTTAGAAATTACTCTACCTGAAGAAGGTCTTACGATTATTGAACCAAAATTTGTGCCGGGACTTTCTGATGAGAGGAAAGCTTTTATTGACTCCTTGAGACACCCTGTAGGGAGCCCAGCACTTGAGGAGCTGATTAAGTCCAAAAATTCTATCGCTATTGTCTTCTCCGATATAACTAGGCCTGTGCCTAATAGAAAGATTATTCCCTGGCTTTTGGAGGAGCTGGGTGGTATCAGCAAAGATAGAGTGGTTTTGATCAATGCTACCGGAATGCATCGAGCCAATACAATTGAGGAACTTACAGAGATGTTGGGTGAGGAAGTTGTTAAAAATTATAGAATTATTAACCACGATGGCCAGAAAAAGGATAGAATGGTCTATCTAAGAAAGAGCAGAACAGGAAGAGAGATTTGGATAAATGGCGATTATATTCGAGCCGATGTTAAGATACTAACTGGATTTATTGAACCCCACTTCTTTGCTGGATTTTCGGGAGGCCCGAAATCAGTACTTCCCGGTATCTCTGGCGAAGAAACAGTAATGCATAATCATAGTGCCCATATGTTGAATAACCCAAAGGCAAGCTGGGGCATTACTTATGGAAATCCTGTCTGGGACGAGATTCGCGAGGTGGCCCTTATGACTGAACCTACTTTCATCATAAACGTTACATTGAATAAGGAAAAAAGGATAACTGGTGTCTTCTCGGGAGGAATGGATCTGGCACACCAGAAGGGTGTCGAATTCGCCCGGAGGAGTGCAATGCGTACTATTCCCTATTTGTTCGATTTAGTCATTACCACCAATAGCGGTTATCCCCTTGACTTAAATCTATATCAGACAGTAAAGGGGATGTCTGCGGCAAGTCAGATCGTCAAGAAAGACGGAGCCATTATCTGCGTATCCGAGTGCTCGGATGGGATTCCTGAACACGGCAACTACCGCCGCATTCTCCAGATGGGGAAAGATCCAGAGGAAATTCTGAAGATAATCGAGTCCCCGGGGTTTTGCATGTTTGACCAGTGGGAAGCGCAGATACAGGCTAAAATTCAGATTAGAGCAAAAGTCTATCTCTATTCGGGGCTTCCGGAAAGAGAAGTGGTAGCTTGTCACCTTGAGCCTATTAAGGATATAGAACGCACAGTAGCGAGAATAAAGAAAGAGTTTGAAGGTACTCCTAGGATAGCGGTTCTCCCGGAGGGACCCATGACCATTCCTTATCTGGGGCAGGGCTGTTAGAATTACAGAGGAGGCAGAAGGTATGCCAGTCCTGGAATTAATTGACCGACCAAGCGATCTCAAATTAATCAGGAAAGAGTTACTTCCGCAACTTGCGGAAGAAATCAGAGAAAAAATAATTACCGTGACATCCCGGAGAGGAGGTCATCTGGCCAGCAGTTTAGGGACAGTTGAATTGACCATAGCCTTGCACTGCGTCTTCAACTCGCCTCAGGATAAGATTATCTGGGATGTTGGCCATCAAGCCTATGCCCATAAAATTTTAACAGGCAGGAGAGACAATTTTTCTACTCTCCGCCAGCACGGAGGAATAAGTGGTTTTCCTAATCCCGAAGAGAGTGAATATGATGCCTTTGGCGTGGGGCACAGTTCCACTGCAATCTCAGCTGCTCTGGGAATGGCCTGCGCCCGCGATTTATCTGGCAACAATCATAAGGTGGTGGCAGTGGTAGGCGATGGTTCGATGACCGGGGGAATGGCTTTTGAAGCTCTCAATAATGCCGGGCACCTTGGTAAAGACCTTCTGGTAGTTTTAAATGATAATGAGATGTTCATTTCGCACAGGGTGGGAGCTCTGGCAGGATATTTAACAAAATTGATGACTTTAGGTCTAGTTAATAAATTGGAGAGGAAGGTAAAAAAGTTTTTGACCAGAGTCTCATTCTGGGGCATTGCAGTTCTAAGAGTAGTCCGGAGATTTAAAGTTCTTCTCTTTCCAGGGATGCTTTTTGAGGAAATGGGGTTCTCTTATCTGGGGCCCATTAATGGACATAACGTTCACTATTTAATCGAAATCTTTGAGAAAGTGAAAGATATGAAGGGCCCGGTTCTGATTCATGTAATTACCAAAAAGGGTAAAGGATATCAACCGGCAGAGCGAGAACCTATAAAGTTTCACGGAACCTCACCCTTTGATATTTTGACTGGAGAGACAGAAAAAAGTAAAATTACCTCATACACAGAAGTGTTTAGTCAGGCTCTTATAGATTTGGCTAAATCGAATGAAAAGATTGTTGCCATTACTGCTGCAATGCCTCAGGGTACAGGACTGGACGCATTTCAAAAGGAGTTTCCCAAGAGGTATTTCGATGTGGGAATTGCTGAACAACATGCGGTTACCTTCGCGGCAGGGTTGGCTAGAGTCGGCTATAGGCCTGTTTGTGTTATATACTCCACATTTCTTCAGAGGGCATTTGACCAGTTAATCGCTGATGTTTGCCTACAGAACCTTCCAGTGGTATTTGCAGTAGATAGAGCTGGTATAGTAGGCGAAGATGGACGAACCCATCAGGGAACGTTTGACCTTTCGTATCTTAGATTAATTCCCAATATGGTGGTAATGGCTCCCAAGGATGAGAATGAACTGGTGCACATGCTAAATACTGCCCTATCCTGGAATTTTCCCTGTGCGATTCGCTATCCTCGAGGTCAGGGCGTTGGAGTTAAATTGGATAGGCAATATAAAGTCCTTCCCCTGGGAAAGGCAGAGGTGCTTACAGAAGGGGATGATGTAGCCATCCTGGCGATAGGGAATACTGTCCACCCTTCTCTCCTGGCGCAGCAGAGACTGGAAGCAGAAGGCATCAAGGTAGATCTGGTTAACATGAGGTTCGTTAAACCTTTGGATGAAAATCTAATAAAGAAAATAACCAAAAAGGTCCGTAAGATTGTTACTGTGGAGGAGAATACCCTTTCGGGAGGCTTCGGTTCCGCCATCAAGGAATTAGTAGCGTCTGATAATGTGCGTATTTTAAGCATTGGACTCCCTGACCAATTTATCGAACACGGTAGTAGTGAGGAGTTGAGAGAGAAATACGGATTGACCGCTGAGAAAATAGCCCACACGGTAAGCGAGTTCGTAAAAAGCAAATGAGGGAGGGATGAAGGGATAGTTTTCGGAGTCGCTCGGTCAATTGTCATTGCGAGGAGCTGAGCGACGAAGCAATCTAACACGAAGTGTCATTCTGAACGGAGTGAAGAATCTCCTGACTCCACCTTCCTGTTCCTTCGCTTTGCTCAGGACCGCTCGCAATGACGCGGATTTGAAGCTCCTGCAACTATACCCTTCGTCCCTAGTAGAGGCAGAGCGATAGCTCTGCGTCAGTGTAGGGGTGACACTCCGTGGTCGCCCGAGGGAGGGACGGCACAGAGTCCGTCCCCTACAGAGGAAGCAAAGCTTTCGCTTTGCCGCTACAGAATTTTTTTGTACTGAACCAGACTTGTGGAAATAAAAAAGAGAAAAGAGAGATTAGACAAGCTTCTTATGGAAAGGGGATTGGCGTCGAGCCGCCAAAGAGCAAAGGGATTGATAATGGCTGGATCTGTGTGGGTGTCCGGTCGGAAAGTTACCAAGGTGGGTACTGAGTTCCCTATTGATGTGGAAGTAGAAGTAAAGGAATCTCCTTTGCGAAGATATGTTTCTCGGGGAGGACTAAAGCTGGAAGCAGCGATAAAGGAGTTCGGGCTTAGTGTTCAAGGGAAGGTCTGTCTTGATGTTGGCGCATCAAAGGGAGGGTTTACGGATTGCCTTCTCAAGAATGGAGCGGAGAAGGTCTATGCTCTGGATGTGGGTTATGGCCAGCTTGATTGGAAATTACGGAACGATCCGAGAGTGGTCAATATTGAGAGAACGAACATAAGATACTTTAAGGGAGAAGAGATTAAGAGCCCCATTGATTTAGCTACTATCGATGTCTCTTTTATCTCGCTAGATAAAGTTTTGCCGAAAGTTAAGCAGTTAATTGGAGAAGGTGGCGAGATAGTTTCCCTGATAAAGCCTCAGTTTGAGGCTGGGAGAGAAAAAGTGCGAAGAGGGGGTGTGGTTAAAGACAGGGAAGTTCATCAGGAAGTTATCGATAAGATAAAGCTGTTAGCTCGAGATTTTGGACTGGAAGTAAAAGGATTAGTGGCTTCGCCGATTAAAGGCCCTGCTGGAAATATTGAGTATTTTATCTATTTGAAGAGAAAGGGTTAGACGAGACAAAGGTGAAAATAGATTTATTGAGGGTCAAGTTAAATATGGAAAGAAATTACGATTTCAAGAAGATTGAAAAGAAGTGGCAAAGGAGATGGGAAGAGGAAGGAACTTTCAAGATCTCGGAGCAGTCTGGAAAGAAAAGAAAGAAAAAATTCTATCTTCTTGAAATGTTCCCTTATCCTTCTGGAGAGCTCCATATGGGACACATGCGTAATTATACCATTGGTGATACTGTAGCTCGCTTCCTGAGGATGAGGGGCTTTAACGTCCTTTACCCTATGGGCTATGATGCACTGGGATTACCAGCAGAGAACGCAGCAATAGAGAAAAAAATTCACCCTTCTTCTTGGACGAACAGATGCATTGAGAAAATGAAAGAACAGCAGAAGAAAATGGGATTGAGTTACGATTGGGAAAGGATGGTAATTACTGCTGAACCAGAATATTATCGCTGGAACCAGTGGATTTTCCTTAAGTTTTACGAGAAGGGTTTGGCCTACAGGAAGAAGGCACCCATCAACTGGTGTCCCCAGTGCGGGACGGTACTGGCCAATGAGCAGGTTGTAGATGGGAAATGTTGGAGGTGTGAGACTTCTGTAGAGATTAGAAGTCTGGAGCAGTGGTTCTTTAAGATCACCGAGTATGCTGATGAACTTCTGGTAGATTTGAAAAAGCTAAAAGACTGGCCAGAAAGGGTTAGAATTATGCAGGAGAATTGGATTGGCCGAAGTTATGGAACACTGGTCAATTTCAGATTGAAAAATTCCGATGGTCTGATTCCAGTGTTTACTACACGACCGGATACCTTGTATGGTGCCACCTTTATGACTTTTGCTCCAGAACATCCGATAATCTCAGAATTAATTGCTGGGACAGAATATGAGAAGAGAGTAAGAGAATTTATCAATAGGGTAGTAATCGAAGATAGGTTCACTCGTACAGGAGAGGATAGAGAGAAAGAGGGGTTGTTTATTGGCAAGTACGCGATAAATCCTTTGAATGGAGAAGAGATTCCTATCTATATAGCTAATTTCGTGTTGATGGAGTACGGGACAGGAGCAATAATGGCGGTGCCAGCCCATGACCAGAGAGATTTTGAGTTTGCTAAAAAATATCGCATTCCCGTAAAGCAGGTAATCGTCCCGTCTCACGAGGAATCTTGTAGAGGGGAAGATATTGAACAGGCTTACGAAGGCGAAGGAATTATGGTCAA
>CAZJWT010000005.1:0-12453 GCA_964550005.1 uncultured Clostridia bacterium
AGAGCGTACAACCTGTACATTTATCTTCGAGAATCTTGATACCCAAATTTCCTCCCAACACCCTCACCCTTACCCTCTCCCCATAGGGGAGAGGGGATTTTTTTAATTATATCACTTTTGCCTGGCGGAGCTTCTCCACCAATTTTTGAGCCTGTTCTTCAGGATCTCCCAGTAGCATCTCCCCACCTTTGCGGGGAGGTGGAGTAAATATCCTGTTGACAATAGTGGGAGAACCGGGTTGTCCAATCCTGGTCTTTTCACAGGCAATATCGGAAGCATTCCAGATTTGAATGTTGGCCTTTCTCGCCCGCATCATTCCTTTTAAAGAGGGAAGCCTCGGCTCGTTAATTTCCTTAACCACTGTAATTAGAGCAGGAAGTCCCATCTCAATCACTTCATACCCTTCTTCCATCATTCTCTCTACTCTTACGAGAGCTTCGTTTATTTCTTCTATCTTCTTTACATAAGTAACTGCAGGAATTTCCAGTTTTTCTGCAATCCCTGGACCAACCTGGGCTGTGTCTCCATCAATAGCCTGTTTACCGCAGATGACTATATCAAATTCGCCTATTTTCCCGATCCCGCACGCCAAGGTATAGGAAGTAGCTAAGGTATCACTTCCTGCAAAGGCAGAGTCTGTAAGAAGGACAGCTTCATCGCACCCCATAGATAGAGCTTCTCGGAGAGCCGATTCTGCCTGTGGAGGTCCCATAGAGATTACAGTTATCTTTCCCCCCATTCTCTCTTTGAGCCTCAGACCTTCCTCAATCGCATAGGTATCGAATGGGTTTACAATGGATTCGACCCCCTCGCGAATCAAAGTGTTAGTCCTGGGGTTAATTTTTACCTCTGTAGTCCCTGGTACCTGTTTAATGCAGACGATGAAGTTCATTTTTTTGTTTTAGCTGCCTCTTTTATCAAGGCAAGTGCTATCTCATTTCTCATAATCTGGTTTGTCCCTTCGTAAATCTGGGTAATTTTGGCATCACGCATACGCTTTTCCATGGGATACTCACGCATATATCCATAACCTCCTAAGACTTGAACGGCATTAGTGGTAACCTTCATAGCCACATCGGAAGCAAACAGTTTACACATCGCTGCCTCTTTAGTGACTCTCAATTTTGGGTCTTTATCAATCATCCTGGCAGTAACATAGATTAGGGCTCGAGCTGCCTCCACTTCCGTTGCCATATCAGCCAAAAGGTGCTGGATTGCCTGAAAAGAAGAGATGGGCTGTCCGAATTGGATCCTCTCCCTGGAATAATTAATGGCATCATCCAGTGCGCCAGAAGCAATCCCGAGAGCTTGAGCTGCCACCCCAGGACGTGAAGCATCGAAAGTTTTCAAAGCAATTATAAATCCCTGTCCCTCCTTACCTAAAAGGTTCTCTTTGGAAATTTTGCACTCATTGAAAATCAGCTCTCTTGTCGGAGAACTGCGAATGCCCATCTTTTTCTCCTTCTTTCCAAAGGAGAATCCAGAAGTGTCTTTTTCAACAATGAAAGCAGATGCTCCCCGGGAACCTTTTGTTTTGTCCGTCATAACAATTACTACATAAATTTGCGCTTCTCCTCCATTGGTAATGAAGCATTTCGTACCATTCAGGATATAATTTTCTCCTTCCCTCTTAGCGACCGTCTGGATAGCCGTAGCATCGGAACCAGCACCTGCCTCAGTGAGAGCAAAGGCCGCCACTTTCTTACCCGCCGCAATATCCAGGAGATACTTCTTCTTCTGTTCATCGTTGCCAAATAGGAGAATAGGAAAAGTAGCAAGGGCTGTGGCGGCTAATATCAAAGCGATTCCTCCGTCAACTTTGCAGAGCTCTTCCACAGCAAGACATAGTTCAAACACCCCTCCACCAGTTCCGCCATATTCTTCAGGAATATAGACTCCACAAAGGTCTGCTTTAGCCAGCTCCTCCAAAATTGGCCAGGGAAATTCTTCAGTCTCATCGTAGTGCTCGCGTACAGGTTTGATCTTCTCCTCGGCAATCCTTCTCGCTAAATCACGAAGCATCTTCTGTTCTTCGGTAAGAAAGTACTCCATATCACCCTCCAAAAAACCTGGAACTGAAAGATTTTCTTTTGTTTTCCCTTTTCTTCGGTATTATTATTTCTTAGTTCTGACCTTAGTTAATGCCTTTTTCGCTGCTTCTTGTTCCGCTGCCTTTTTGCTCCATCCCGTGCCATGACCAAAAACTCTACCTTTCACTTTTACTTCGATTTCAAAAAATTTCTTGTGGGCTGGACCCGACTCTGTTTTCACTCCATATTCTGGCAAAATCTTATATCTCTTTTGAATCAACTCTTGAAGGCGACTCTTATAATCTGCCTTCCTTATTCCCTTAAGCGTGGGAATCTGTCTTAGAAAGAACTTTCTTATCTTATCCCAACCCTGGTCTTCGTAAATTGCGCCAATTAAGGCCTCCAAAGCATTACTTAACAGAGAATCTCTCTGGCGACCACCTGCTGCCTCCTCTTCTTCACTTATCAAAAGATAGTCGCCCAAGGACAATTTTTTGGCCCAAAGCAGAAGAGACTTTCGGTTTACCAGGCTCGATTTCAGCTTAGTCAACTTACCCTCATCGTATGCTGGATACAGATGACAAAGGTACTCAGATATCACTAAATTCAGCACACTGTCTCCCAGAAACTCGAGGCGCTCATTATCTTCTTTTATACCGTACATATGAGCATAAGATTTATGTGTAAGAGCCCTCTGAAGCAGCTCTTTACTTTTGAAATTTATCTTTAACTTTCGTTCAAGCTCTTTCAAGTTCATCTTAAGAAAACACCTGTTTCGTTCGCGGAATCTTAAATGAAAAATATCTGGAGTCCTCCGATTTCATCGGAGGTTTGTTTATCATGATTCCTTCCTTTCGGAAGGAATCCAGCCTTTCGGGGAAATCCAGCTAATAGCGCCATAAGGATGGTAGAAGACATTAATGTTTCTCGTCAATATTTTCTTACTACCAGAGTGGCATTATGGCCACCAAAACCTAAAGAGTTGGAGAGGGCTGCATTGATTTTTTTAGGGCGGGCCTTATTGGGGACGTAGTCCAGGTCACATTCCGGGTCAGGAAATTCATAGTTTATTGTTGGAGGGATTATCTCTTTCTCCATGCTAAGAATTGTGGCGATTAATTCTACAACTCCTGCTGCTCCCAGAAGGTGCCCGAACATAGACTTATTCGACGAAATAGGAATCCTGTAGGCGTAGTCCCCGAAAACTTTCTTTATGGCAAGAGTTTCTACCTTATCGTTTAGAGGAGTGGAAGTACCGTGAGCATTTATGTAATCGACTTCTTCGGGCGTTACACCGCCATCGGCTAAAGCATTAGACATAGCACGAGCGGCACTCTCGCCGTTAGGAGAAGGGGCAGTAATATGGTAAGCATCGTCTGTAGCGCCGTAACCGATCAGTTCAGCGTGAATGGAAGCTCCACGAGAAAGGGCGTGATCTAATGATTCCAAAACTACAATTCCGGCTCCTTCTCCCATCACAAAGCCATCTCTCTCCTTGTCGAAAGGCCGACTGGCATGCTCAGGGTCATCATTTCGAGTAGACAAGGCTTTAGCTGAGCAGAAGCCAGCAAGACCCAATGGAGTAACTGCCGCTTCCGAACCACCAGCAATAATTGCATCGGCATCCCCGTAACGGATAAGGCGTAAAGCATCTCCTACTGTATGGTTACTGGTAGCACAGGCACTCGATAATGAATAGTTTGGCCCCTGGATATTGTAAGCAATGGCAATTTCTCCAGCAGCAATATTGGTGATTAGCATGGGAATCATGAACGGACTTACTCGACGAGGCCCTTTCTCTAATAATACCTTATGTTCCGCAGCAACAGTGGATAATCCTCCTATGCCAGAGCCAACGATAACTCCTACTCGGAAAGGGTCTTCCCTTTCCATATCAAGCTTTGCGTCCTCTATGGCAATCTTGGCAGCAGCAAACGCAAGTTGAGTAAAACGATCCATCCTTCTAATCTTCTTCTTATCAATATATTTCTCTGGCTCGAAATTCTTTACTTCAGCACAAATCCGGGATGAGAACTGAGAGGCATCAAAGGATGAGACTCTAGTTACGCCCGATTTTCCACTCGCCAGTGAGTTCCAGAAATCATCTATTCCGATCCCGACTGGCGAAATGACTCCGTATCCCGTAATCACTACTCTCCGATTCATCCACCCTCCAAAAATTTAACAAAAGAAAATACAAAACCGCTACCATGCCAAAAATTCCTGCTGTGTAGCGGTTCTCTTCTTGTTAGTTTAGGATTGAGGTTTATGTTTATTAATGTAGTCGATTGCTTTACCAACTGTATCTAATTTCTCCGCTTCCTCATCCGGGATTTCAATATTAAATTCCTCTTCCAGTGCCATTACAAGTTCTACAGTATCCAAAGAATCTGCTCCCAGGTCATTAACGAATGAAGCCTCCATAGTCACTTCTTCCGAATCCACCCCGAGCTGTTCAACGATGATTTCTTTTACCTTTTCGGCTACTGACATTTTGTTTTTTCACCTCCACAAAAGAATTGTGTAACCAAATCATGCTCTAGTGTGCAAATAAAAAGTGCACCTTTTTGCGACTTTTACATCGCCATTCCACCGTCTACTTTAATTACTTCTCCAGTAATATAACTGGATTTTTCAGATACCAAAAATAGAACCGCGCTAGCCACATCTTCGGGCTTCCCTATCTTGCCCAAAGGAATTTGAGAAGACAACTTCTCCTTAACTTCCCCAGGCAATCGTTCAGTCATGCTCGTTTGAATGAAGCCCGGCGCCACTGCATTAACATTTATCTGGCGGCTGGCAAGTTCTTTGGCACACGTCTTGGTTAAAGCAATCAGTCCTCCCTTAGATGCTGAGTAGTTAGCCTGACCAGCGTTTCCGTTTATCCCCACAATTGAAGCAATATTAACAATCTTTCCAGATTTCTGTTTCATCATAACGGGTGAAACTATCTTAATACAATTAAATGCACCCTTGAGGTTAATATCCAAAACCAGATCCCAATCTTCTTCTTTCATGCGCATTATAAGGGCATCTCGAGTTACCCCAGCATTGTTGACTAATATATCAATTCTGCCAAATTTGTCAAGAGTTTTTTTCACCATTTCTTCAACCGAAGAGAGACTCGCAACATCCACACCAATATAGATAGCTTGATTTCCGCTCTGGGAAATCTCTTCTGCGGTAGATTTAGCCTTTTCTTCCATAACATCCGCTATTACCACATTTGCTCCTGCCAAAGCCAGCTGAGTGGCGATGGACTTTCCAATCCCCTGTGCTCCCCCAGTTACAATCGCTACCTTACCTTTTAAATCCAAAATCGACCACCCCCCTATGCAACCCCAACAGTATGAACTTCAAATTTCAAATTTCAAATTTCAAATTTCAAATTACGGGCATAAAGCCCTACACTACATATTTAATCTTTCCAGCTTCTTAAGGGTTTCCTGGAGACTTTTTTCATCTTCCACATTTAATCCAGAAGCCTCTTTCCTTATTCTACTTAGAAGACCGATTAAAACCTTCCCCGGGCCCACTTCGATAAAAACCTCTATTCCTCTTTCCAGCATCTCCTTTATGCTATCTTCCCATAATACAGGACTGTCCATTTGGGAAACCAACGCTTTTCTGATTTCTTCCCGTGTGGTTGCCGGTTTCGCATCATAGTTTGTCACCACGGGAATAATTGGGTCTTTCAACTGATAATTCTCCAACTCTCCGGCCAGACTCTTCCGGGCTTGAGCCATCAAGCTTGAGTGGAAAGCTCCGCTAACTTTTAAGATAATAGCTCTCTTTGCTCCCTTTGCCTTGACTTTCTCTACAGCTTTTTGACAGGCCCTCAATTCTCCGGCGATAACTATCTGAACGGGAGAATTGAAATTTACAGCTTCCAGTATCTCCTCTCCTCTAACCTCCCGAATAACTTCCTCTAATTTCTCTCTTTCCAGTCCTATAATGGCTGCCATGGCTCCGGGCCTATCCTGGGAAGCCTTGTGGATAAACTCGGCCCTTTTTTGAACCAGTGATAGGGCTTGGGGAAAATCGAAGACCCCTGAAGCAACCAAAGCAGTATATTCTCCCAGACTATGACCTGCCACAAATTGCGGTCTCAAGATTTCTTTACAGGGGTAACTTTCAAGTCCCTTGACAACTTCCAAACAAGCGACACTTATAGTAAAGACGGCTGGTTGAGTAATTAAAGTTTGTTGTAACTCCTGTTCAGGGCCACAAAAAATCTTTCTTCGGAGGTCGTAACCTAAAATATCATTAGCCTGATCAATAATCTGCCGTGCCCGCTCGTACCTTTCGTAGAGTTCTCTCCCCATGCCCACGTATTGTGAACCCTGACCGGGAAAGAGAAAAGCAACTTTTACCATTTAATCACACAGGAACCCCAGGTAAACCCAGCACCAAAGGCAACCAGTTCTATAACATCGCCTTTCTTAATTCTGCCCTGGCGATTCGCCTCATCCAGAGCAATAGCAACCGTGGCCGCTGAAGTATTTGCACATCTATCAATATTTATGAAAACCTTCTCTATAGGTATAGATAGTCTCTTCACCAGTGCTTTAATTATCCTGATATTTGCCTGATGTGGTATCAAGAGATCTATGTCTTCCATCTTGAGTCCGCAATTTTCCAATCCTCTTCTGACAGATTTTATCATTTCCGGTATGGCAATTCTGAAAGTCTCATTTCCCCTCATCTTCAGGTAATGCAATCTGTTCCTGACTGTTGTCATAGTTGCCGGAAGTCTCGATCCCCCAGCTGGCATATTCAGCAAATCGCCATACTTACCATTTGCGTCTAAATAACAAGAGAGAATTCCTGACTCACCTCTCTCCTGTCTCAGAACCGCTGCTCCCGCACCATCCCCCAGAAGCACACAGGTATTCCTGTCCTGCCAGTCAGTAATTTTAGAAAGAGTCTCCGTGGCAATGACAAGCGCTGTTTTATATGTCCCGCTCTGTAAAAATTGCTTCGCGGTAGAAAGAGAGTAAATAAAGCCGGCGCAGGCAGCATTTAAATCAAAGACAGCAGCATTTTTTATCCCTAATTTGGTCTGTATTATGCAAGATGTCGCCGGGAAAAACATGTCCGGAGTAATCGTTGCCACAATAACTAAATCGATATCTTCAACTTTTGCATTAGCATCTTCCAGTGCTCTCTCGGCAGCTTTAATCCCCAAATCTGAAGCGGCTTGCTTATCAGAACATATCCTTCTCTCCCTGATTCCCGTACGACTTACGATCCACTCGTCAGTTGTATCGACTATTTTTTCAAGGTCTTTATTGGTTAAGACTTTCTCTGGCAAATATGACCCGGTCCCAACTATGCGCACCCTCATTATTTTCAAACTCCTATAAACTTTCTTTGATTTGTTGATTGATCCTCTTCTCCACAAATTCTCCTGCTACCCGGATAGCATTTGAAATTGCCTTAGCATTGGAACTGCCGTGGCAAATAATGGAACAGCCATCCACGCCCAAAAGAGGAGCTCCTCCGTATTCGGCATAATCGACTTTCTTCTTTATATCTCTGAAAGCACCTCTCAGCAATAGAAGTGCCATTTTTCGGAAAGGATATTTAAGAATCTCCTCTCTAAACAGATTAACAAATTCTTCGGCTACGCCCTCTCCGAATTTAAGAAGAATATTACCCACAAATCCATCACAGACGATAACATCGGCCTTTCCTTTCACAATATCTCTTCCTTCTATGTTGCCTACAAAATTCAACCCGCTTTGACGCAAGAGACGATGAGCTTCTACAGTCACCTCATCCCCCTTGACTTCTTCTACCCCGATACTCAACAGTCCGATGCGGAGAGCCTCTTTCTTAATAATTGTCTTCATATAAATGTTACCCATTACAGCGAACTGAAGCAAATCTTTTGCCGTAGAGTTGACATTTGCGCCAACGTCGAGAAGAACCACTGCACCTTTTAGAGTAGGTATTGATACAGCAATAGCAGGCCTGCCCACTCCTGGCAATCTCCCCAAAACCATCAATGTGGCGGCCATGACTGCACCAGAGTTTCCTGCCGAAACCATGGCGTCAGCCATACCTTCCTTGATTAATCGGGTAGCGACCATAATTGAGGAATCTTTTTTTTGGCGACAAGCTATCGCAGGTGACTCATCCATGCCAATAACCTCTGAACAGTGGTGAATTGAAATGGGTAGAGATGAAGTTCGATAGCCTTTCATCTCCTCTTTTAACCGAGTTTCATCTCCTACCAAAATTATTTCGTAGTTATTTTTTTGGGCAGCCTGAACTGCCCCTTTCACCACTACTTTTGGAGCATAATCGCCACCCATAGCATCCACAGCAATTCGCATAGATAAGACCTTTTCCTACCTTTTTCCTTTCCTTTTCCTTTCTTCTTCTATCTCCTTTTTTGTCTTAACTACCTTTTCTTCATTATAATAACCGCAATTGAAACAAGCAAAATGGGGAAGTTTAAATTCTTTACACATCGGGCAAACAGATAGGGTAGGGATATATAGCTTCCAGTTGGCTCTTCGCTTATCTCGTCTGGAAACAGAATGTCTTCTCTTGGGATTAGGCATAATATTCTCCCGAAATAATAATCTTAAATAATACAAGTTAAAAAGATGATTGTCAAGAAAAATCACTACTTCTCGAACCTTGCATTAGATATTGATGGATTGCCCTGGCGCTCTTCCTGCCAGAACCCATGGCGGAAATCACTGTGGCTGCACCACTCACAATATCTCCTCCAGCCCAGACACCCTCCTTTGAGGTTTTTCCAGTGGTTTCATCTGCCACAATATAGCCCCACTTGTTCAGTTTCAAGTCTGGGGTAGCAGACGGAAGTAGAGGGTTGGCACCAGCGCCAATAGCCATTACTACTACATCAACTCCTATGGTGAACTCAGAACCCCTGATGGGCACTGGCCGGCGGCGTCCGGACTCATCGGGCTCTCCCAGTTCCATCTTTATACATTCAATTCCAGTAACCCAGCCCTCCCTATTGCCAAGAACCCTGATTGGATTGGTTAGGAATTCAAATTCTACTCCTTCATCTTTGGCATTTTGAATCTCTTCCAACCGCGCAGGCATTTCCTGCCGGGAACGACGGTAAATATTGAATACCTGCCGAGCTCCTAATCTCAGCGCTGTGCGCGAAGCATCCATTGCCACATTCCCGCCTCCTATTACCGCAACCCTTCTGCCAATTTTTATGGGAGTATCGTACTCAGGAAATAGGTATGCCTTCATCAGATTGGCTCTGGTCAAAAATTCGTTGGCTGAATAAACACCATTGAGATTTTCACCGGGAATGTCCATAAACTTGGGTAAACCAGCACCGATTCCAATGAAAATAGCATGGTAACCCTGGGAGAAAAGTTCATCGAGAGTATAAATTTTGCCAATCACATAGCCAGTTTTTACTTCCGCCCCGAGAGAGCGAATGTACTCTACCTCCCTTTCCACGATAACCTTGGGTAAGCGAAATTCTGGAATCCCGTAGACCAGAACACCCCCTGGTTTATGTAATGCTTCGAAAATGGTTACATTATGTCTCCACTTGGCTAAATCGCCAGCACAAGCTAAGCTGGCGGGGCCGGAGCCGATAACCGCCACGCGTTTTCCTGTACGGGGTGGGAGTTGTGACCTTTCTGGATTATTCCTCTGGAGTTCCCAATCAGCAGCAAAGCGTTCCAGGCGTCCAATGGCAACCGGCTCGTACTTTTTACTTAGCGTACAAGCCTTTTCGCAAAGTCCCTCCTGTGGGCATACTCTCCCACACATAGCTGGCAAGAGATTATCCTCTTTAATCTTACGGATGGCTCCTTGATAATCCTTCTCAGTAATCCGGGCAATAAAGCTAGGAATATCAATCTCTACAGGACAAGCCTTGATACAGGGCGCCTTCTTACATTGGAGACATCTTCTGGCCTCTCGCTGAGCCTCCTCTTCCGAATAGCCCAAAGCTACCTCATTGAAATTGGTCACCCTGACTCTGGGCTTCTGACGCGGCATTTCCACTTTCTTAGGAGCAATTTTCATTTGAGTCTACCATGGCTATGAACCGAATTACACCACTGGAGAGCTTTTTTCTCCTCTTGTAGATAAATTCTCTGACGGCTGAGGAGTTGGTCAAAATCTACCTGGTGTCCATCGAAATCTGGACCATCCACGCAGACAAATTTTGTTTTCCCCCCTACCGAAACTCTGCAAGCACCACACATTCCAGTAGCATCGACCATTATGGGATTGAGGCTCACTATAGTCCTCAATTTATGGGGTCTGGTTACCTCACAGGTAGCACGCATCATAAGAGTGGGTCCTACCGCGAAGACCAATCCCAACTCCCTCCCTCCTTCGATTAGCCTTTGCAATTCACTAGACACGAATCCTTTTCGGCCATAAGAACCATCATCAGTAGTAATGTAAAGTTCGTCCGAGACAGAGGATATCTTCTCTTCCCAGATTACGAGTTCCTTAGTGCGAGCACCAATAATGGATATGACCTTATTCCCGATTTCCTTAAAGCTGCGAGCCACTGGATAGACGGGCGCTATTCCCACCCCGCCGCCTACACAAGCTACTGTCCCTCTTTTTTCCATACGGGTAGGGATACCTAAAGGCCCAATCACATCGGAGAGGGTATCGCCCGAATTTAATCTTCCTAACTGGCAAGTAGTTTTTCCTGCTTCCTGGACTACAATGGTTATGGTCCCTTTATCTCTATCATAGTCTGCAATAGTTAAAGGAACCCTCTCCCCTCTCTCATCAACCCTCGCCACTATGAACTGTCCAGCCTGAGCTTTTTTGGCAATCTCCGGGCAGGATATCAGAAATTCTTTTATAGAGGAAGCTAAGTTTTGCTTGTTTAGAATCTTAAACATTATTTCTTGTATATCTTTTCTTCCCAGTGATATATCTCGCTTTCGGAAAAGAAGAACTTGACCTCCCTTTCCGCTGATTCATTTGAATCTGCTGCGTGAATGATATTGTGGCGGTTATCTTGAGCGTAAAGCCTTCTCAAGGTTCCCTGTTCTGCTTTCTGGGGGTCTGTATTGCCTGCAATATCTCGAATTTTCTGAGTTGCCTTGTCTCCTGCCAAAACCATAACCAAACAGGGATTGGACGACATAAAATTAACTAAGGGTTCATAAAATTCTTTACCTTTATGTTCTTTATAAAACTTCTCTGCCCTGTCTCGTGTAAGAAGAACCATCTTACAGGCAACAATTCTGAAACCCTTCTCTTCAAACGTGGTAACGACTCTCCCTACTATTTTTTTAGAAAAAGCATCTGGTTTAATAATTACTAATGTGCGTTCCAAGGTTCTGTCCTTTCACAATTTGAGACCCTTCACCCTGTTCAGTAAATTCTTAATGATTGCTTTGGTCATCTGAGAAGTTGTAGCATTTCCGCCGAGATCATAGGTGACTGTTTCTCCTTTGGTAATTACCTGAGCCACAGCCTTCTCCAACCGGTCTGCCTTCTCTCCCTCTCCCAGATACCTTAACATCAATACACCTGATAGAATCATGGCAGTGGGATTTACCTTGTTCATACCCTTATACTTCGGCGCACTGCCGTGAGCCGCCTCGAAGACAGCAATTCCATCACCAATATTTGCTCCTGGAGCCAAACCGAGTCCTCCCACCAATCCCGCACATAAATCAGAGACGATGTCCCCATAGAGATTGGGCAGGACGAGCACATCGTAAAGTCCCGGCTTCTGAACCAATTGCATGCACATATTATCCACGATTTTATCCTCAGATTGGATGTCCGGATAATCCCGGGCAACTTCGTGGAATACTTCCAAGAAGATGCCATCAGAATATTTCATTATATTGGCTTTATGTATCCCGGTGACCTTCTTCCTGTTATTATTCCTGGCATAGTCGAATGCGAAACGGATAATCCGTTCCGAAGCATGCTGGGAAATGGGCTTTATACTTATTCCCGAATCATAGGAAATATTCATATTCTTAGAATTCCGGATAAAGTAAATGAGTTCACCGGTCTCAGCCTTTCCCCTCTCAAATTCTATTCCTGAATATACATCTTCAGTATTCTCTCTCACCACTACTAAATCGACCCCTTCATAGCGCGACTTCACGCCAGGGTACCACTTACAGGGACGGAGACAAGCGTAGAGGTCGAGTTTCTGACGGAGGGAGACATTAACGCTGCGAAACCCTATCCCTACAGGAGTAGTGACAGGGCCTTTCAAAGCAACTCTATTCTTCTTTATTGAATCAATTACCTGGTCAGGCAAAGGTGTTCCATACTTATCCATAATTTCGGCTCCGGCATCGACTCTTTCCCATTCAATCTTTATCCCAGTGGCCTCAATACACTTTCGAGCAGCCTCCACTACTTCCGGACCAACACCGTCACCAGGGATTAAAGTTACTGTGTACATAATTGCCCC
>CAZJWT010000005.1:12553-24627 GCA_964550005.1 uncultured Clostridia bacterium
AATTTCAAATTTCAAATTACAAATTTCAAATTACGGGCATAAAGCCCTACACTACAAATTACAAATTACCGGCATAAGGCCCTATACTACAAAACCATTGCATGTAGTGTAGCCCTTTATGGGCGTAATTCATACGGGCACAAGGCCCTACACTACCTTTTGTAGCGGCAAAGCGTAAGCTTTGCCTTTAGCAGCAGTGGGCGACCAAGGTCGCCCCTACGCGCGGTCGCTCTGCCACTACATTTGTTCTTGTAGCGGCAAAGCGTAAGCTTTGCCTTTCCTTTAGCAGAGCTTCGCTCTGCCACTACAACTGCAATTGTAGCAGCAAAGCGTAAGCTTTGCCTTTCCTTTATCAGTGGGCGACCAAGGTCGCCCCTACGCGCGCGGTCGCTCTGCCACTACATTTGTTCTTGTAGCAGCAAAGTGTGAGCTTTGCTTTACAGTTTGAAACCACCGTGTTTTCGAATGTGTTCTACCAATCCGCCATCGTGCAAAATGTTAAGCATTACCTGGGGAATCGGACGAAACTTTATCTCCAGTCTTCTTTTCTTATTTCTTATTGTCCCTTTGGTTAAGTCAATTTCAAGTTCGTCTCCCTGAGCAATCTTCCCTGTTTCGCATTCCAGAACAGGCAGTCCAACATTGATTGCATTACGAAAGAATATCCTGGCAAAAGACTTGGCTAAAATTGCACTTACACCACACAGTTTGATTATTGCGGGAGCATGCTCGCGGGACGAGCCCAAGCCAAAGTTCTTGCCTCCCACGATAAAGTTTCCCGACCTTACCTTCTTTATGAATTCGGGATCAGCATCTTCCAGCGTATGCTTAGCTAACTCTGGCAAATTATTCCTCAAATGGAAAAATCTTCCAGGTGCGATTAAATCTGTGCTGATGTTATCTCCAAACTTATGTACTTTGCCTTTAAGAACCACTCTTTCCTCCTTCCTTACATTATTTCTCTCGGGTCACTGATTTTTCCCTTTATTGCTGTCCAGGCAGCTGTAGCTGGAGAAGAGAGATAAATCTCCGAATTGGGATTACCCATTCTGCCTTTAAAATTGCGATTCCCCGTTGAAAGGCATTTTTCGTTATCGGCCAAAATCCCTCCCTGTATCCCCACGCAAGCCCCGCATCCCGGGCTCAAGATGGTAGCCCCGGCTTCAACGAGTAGCTCAAAAATTCCTTCTCTCAGCGCCTGGAGGTAAACCCGGCGCGAGGCTGGAGCAACAATCAACCTCGTTCCAGGAGCACATCTTCTTCCTTTCAATATCTCTGCCACCAGACGCAAATCCTCTATCCTTCCATTAGTGCAGGTGCCAATAAAAACCTGGTCAATTCCTGTATCTTTCGTTCTTATTTCAGAAATTGGTTTAACCTTATCCGGAGTCTCGGGGCAAGCAATCATCGGTTCCAATTTTGAAGCGTCAATTTCAAAGATTCTTTCGTATTTTGCGTTTTTATCTGCCTTAATTTCTCTATATCTATTTTCCCTGCCCATCTCCTTGAGGTAGGCTTTGGTTAACCCATCCGAGCCAACAAGTCCAACCTTAGCTCCTGCTTCTACAGCCATGTTGCAAAGAGTGAGCCTTCCCGAGATAGACATATTTTCGACCGTCTCACCGGCAAATTCTAAAGCCTTGTAGTTCCCTCCTTCAGCTCCAAGCATACCAATAATGTATAGAATCAAATCTTTAGCATAGACACCGTTGGGAAATGCTCCTTCTACATTAATCAACAAAGTCTGGGGAACCTTAACCCAGGTCTTTCCTGTGGCCATCACTACAGCCACATCTGTTGAGCCCATTCCTGTAGCAAAGGCAGCCAGGGCTCCAGAAGTGCAGGTATGAGAATCGGCACCGATGACAATATCACCAGGATTCACATAACTCTCTGCCAATATCTGATGGGAAATGCCTTCGCCAATTTCAGATAATCGCACCCCTGTCCTTTTTGCGAATTCCCGTAGGGCCTTGTGCGTATTGGAGAGTTCTTGGCGAGGGCTGGGAGCAGCATGATCCAGGAAGATAAAAGTCCTCTCGGGATTGTTCACCCCCCCACTCCCAGAGAACCTACATTTACCCTGGCTTCTCTTACCCTTTTCCAAAACTTGATGAGTGGTTAACCTATTCAACTGTTCTATTGTGAGAGGACCCGTCCCGTCCTGAACCATGCAAATGTCTACGGGAACGACGACGATTTCATCAGCAGAGACATCTTTCTTACACCGGCTACTTAGTATTTTTTCAGCAAGCGTTTGACCCATAACTGCTCCTTCCTGCGCATAGTTTAAATTTATTCTCCATAGAGCTTTTCTATATTTTGTACCATGCAATCTATATCAAAGGCGGCAGAGACCATCGTCCGGCCTTTCTGCCCCATTTTTTGAGCCTGACCCCTATTTTCAATTAGCCAAATCACGCGCTCGGCCAATCTATTCAAATCATCCGGTTCAACTATGAAGCCATTTACCTCATCAATAATTACTTCCTTAGCACCATCCACATTAGTAGCGACTATAGGCTTACCAGCGGCCTCCGCCTCAAGAAAAACCCTCGGTAAACCTTCCCATAGAGACGTTAATACAAGGATATCAAAGATATGGATTAGTTCGGGAATATCCCTGCGCCACCCAGTCAAAATTACTTGATTTTTCAGATTTAGTTTGCCAATTAGTTTCTCGATTTTTGGTCTGAGTTCGCCATCACCAACCAAGACAAACTTTGCTTTGGGACAGACTGAGCATACCCTCCCAGCCAGCCGGATAAAATTCAAAGGGGCTTTTTGTGGTTTAAAACAGGCAATCATTCCAATTACTGAGTCACCTTTTTCTATTCCAATTTCTCTTTTTTTTCGGTCAAAATCAACATTAACCTCAGAAAATGCTCTAATTTTTATTCCGCTGTGAATCACAACGTATTGTCCTTGTTTGCCAATCCTATTTGCCAGTCCTTTTCTAACGTTCTCCTCGGATACAGCGATCAATTTATCGGTGACCATAGCAGTTACTCTTTCTAGCAAAATAAGTAATCTCCTCACCCACCATTTCTGATAGTCATTAAATCCAAATCCATGATAAGTGTGCATTATTTTGGGAACATTTGCAAAATAGGCCGCCCAGCGGCCAAGAATTCCCACCTTGGAAGAGTGGGTATGAACCAGGTCAACTTTTTCCGATTTCAGAAGTCTATATAACGAAATCAAGGCCAGAGTATCTCTAAATGGGGAAATTGGTCTGACAATGTGGGGAATGAACAAGCACCTTACTTTGGGATTATTTTTCACTTCTTGGTCAAGTATACCGCCCGGGCCAGTAATTAGAACAGGTTCGTACTTAGTTCGGTCCAGTTGCTCAACTGTGTAGATCGTGTTTTGCTGTGCACCTCCCAGTTCCAATATAGTAATGATATGTGCCACTTTAGTCTTAACCATCTGAATCTTCCCTATGTGAAGTACTTTAGTGGGGTCAAATTTTGACTATCTCCTTCACCCATTCTATTTCTCTCATCAGCCCTTCAGGCAGGTCAAATCTGGGATTGTAATTTAGCCATGCCTTTGCCTTGCCAATATCAGCAAGAGTATCCCGCATTTCTCCCTTTTGTGGGTCGATATGCCTAACCAGGGCCTTCTTTTTGATGAGTCTTTCCAGAAGAACCACCACTTCATTTACTTTGATATGAGTACCTCCCCCAATATTGAACACCTCCCCAGAACAATTTTTCTCTATTACTAAAAAGTTTGCTTTTACAGCGTCCTCAATATAGGTGAAATCGCGAGTCTGGTTTCCATCGCCATATATGGTAATCTGTTCTCCTTTTAAGATTGCTCTGATAAACTTGTGGAAAGCCATATCGGGCCTCTGGCGGGGCCCGTACACCGTGAAATATCTCAAGGATACAGCGGGAACCCCAAAATTCTTCCAATACGAATAGCACAAATTTTCACAGGCCAGCTTGGAGACACCATAAGGAGAGATTGGCGAAAGCAATCTATCTTCCCTCATCGGTAGTTCACAATCCCCATAAACGGAGGAAGATGAGGCGAAAATAAATGATTTCAGGGGGATTTTCTTTGCCGACTCCAGTAATCTCTGTGTGGCCAGAATATTGTTATTTAAATAAGTCTCAAAGCGCCCTCCCCAGCTGGCAGTAACCCCTGGTTGGGCAGCATGGTGAAAGATATAGTCAACCCCTTCCAATAATCTATCTAAATCTGTACTCAAAAGGTCTTCTCTTATGAGAGTAAACCTTCCTGAATTCAAAAGACTTTGCACATTCATTTCCTTAATTCTTCGGTCGTAATAATCTGTAAATGAGTCTATTCCCATAACCTCAAAACCGGATTGAATCAATTTCTCCGCCAAATGAGAACCAATAAATCCAGCACAACCAGTAACCAGACAACGCATTTCTGTCTCCTTAATTGTAGCAGCAAAGCGCCAGCTTTGCCTCCTTATGTAGGGGACGGACGCAGTTTATGCCGATCTTTCGGCATGCCGTCCCTTCCTTGGGGTGGCCACCCCGATACATCGGGGTAAACTGCGTGCTACCCCTACAAGGCCGACCGGCCCGCCCTGGTCGGGCCGATACTGTAGTATATTGTAGCAGCAAAGCGTTGTCATTGCGAGGGAGCGAAGCTACCGAAGCAATCTCCGGACTGCCACGCTCCTTTCAGTCGCTCGCAGTGACATGATTATGTAGCAGAGCTTCGCTCTGCAGCTACAACTCTGCTGCTAACTCTTCTGCGACTTGCTTGCCTTCCAAAATCGCCTCTTCCATTGTAGAATAGTTCCACCCACCATATCGGCCCACTGAATAAATATTTTTCTCCTGCAGGTAATCCTGAATTATTTTCAAGTTTCTATCTCGGTTTTGATCGTAAATAACATAAGCATACGGTATTGATATACACTTACGCACCAAAATTTCATCCTCTCTTTCCAGAATTCCAGCCTTGATTAGGTCTTCCTTTGCTTTGATGACAAGTTTTCTCTTTCTTTCCGGGGTTATCTCGCCTGGCTTACAGGCGATCTCGACATATACAGAGCTTGTGCCAGGAGGGCACATCTCATCTGAAAACTTTTTTGGAAAGCCAACCCGATAAAAGACATATTTCTCCTCGGGAAAATAGAGCCAATCTCCGTGGTCCATATTCTTACGTCTAATTCCCATATTCAAAATCAAAACCGAAGTATGTTTCAAGCCATTAGCAGCCTCTTTAATATTTTCTGGCACGTCTTTTATTATATTTAAGATAAATTCTTTCACAGGAACCGTTGAAACCATAAATTGGAACTCCTCCCTGATTTTTCCACCATTGAAGTAGGCGACCTTTTTCCCCGCGTTTACCCGGGAAAGGCTTGTATTGAAATTCAAATTCCTGATATTCGCTTCAAATGCATCAGGCAATCTCTGGATTCCGCCTCTTTCATTATGAGGAAATTCAGGGTAGAGGAAAGAGACATTGTATCCCAAACCCCTCCTCCATTTACTCAAAGCCCCAATTACTACTTCTTGAATGCTAGGTAAAGGAACGAATTTTAGCCATCCACAGGTTAACTCTCGAGGATGGACTGTCCATATTTTTTGATTATAGGGAATCATAAAATGCTTAGCAATTCCCTCTCCAAAATTTTGTAGAATCCAATTGTAGAACGATTCTCCGGACGAAGGTCTTGCTGAATGAGGAAAACGGTACTTCGCATCAATAAGTCCGAAGACGCATTCTTTCACCACTTTTGGTGGCAAGCCATGCGTATTCGCTTGAAATGGGTATTTTGTGTATACACCTTTGGAATAGATCCAAGAATTTCGAATATGCCTCCTCAGATTTCCGCCAAGGAGTCTCTCTACCAATCCTTTTGTATCCTCTTTTTTGAGGTGCAAAAGATGTCCCAAGATGTCAAAAGTGAACGTTCCTCCTAATTCCGGGCGGTCTACATACACTGAGCGGCACAATCCCCCAACTTTTTCTTCCTTCTCATAGACTGAATAGTCTATTTTCCCCCTCTTTTCCAGATGGTAGGCAGTGCTCAAACCCGTTAATCCCGCCCCTATTATCAATAATTTATTGGCCATCACTCTACCCTCACAGAAATCAAACGCGTGGCCGAAAGGATAGCAAAAGCGATAATCGCTGCGGATATAATCACTGCAAGTTCAAATTTAACTATGGTAATAAGAAATGCTGTGAGTCCCAGAATGACGCAAAGATAGTAATTAATCAGAACGACCTTTTTTCTGTCATATCCCATCGCCTCCAGCCTGAAGGCAAAATGGTCAAGACTTCCCGCAAATATCGATTTGCCTTTAAGCATCCGGAAAAATATGACCAATAAGGTGTCATAGATGGGTATCCCTAAGACTAAAAATGGAGCAAAAAGTCCAATATTATTTATTGTTGTGTAACTTTCCCCCAATGAGATAGCAGCCAGAATGAACCCAATAAACAGGCTCCCGGAATCGCCCATAAATATCCTGGCCGGTCGCCAGTTATATCTTAAGAAGCCCAGGCAACTTCCCGCCAGGGCTAAGGCAGCAAAGTTGACATATATCTTTTCCGTGGGTAAAGCAATGAAGGAAAAAGCCAGACCAGCAATCACTGCTACCCCTGCAGCCAAACCATCCATTATGTCAATAATGTTAATTGCGTTAGTTACGCCCACCACCCAGAAAATAGTTAGAAAAATGGACAGGGGAAGATTGGGAATGAACTCTATTCTGATGTTGTAAATAATCAGGATAATGCTAGCAATGAACTGTCCAAAAAATTTTACCCTGTAGTCGAGCTTCCATATGTCATCAATAAGTCCTAAAACCATTATGATAGTTCCTCCATAGAAAATTCCACGGAGGTTGCGAAGAGTACCCGTGGGAAAATGGGTTAGGAGTCTGACTCCCAGAAGAGTAACAATAAGAGCTAACCAGATGGCTAACCCTCCCAAGTAAGGAACTGGCTTTGGGTGAATTTTTATATTCGGGACCGGGTGGTCAAGAATTCTAAACTTGACCGCTATCCTTTGAAATAGAGGGGTTAAAGCATATGCCAGCAATAGAGCAAAGAAAAATGCCACGGCATAGGAAACCATAATTAACCTCCCAAGTATCTATTTAAATATTTAACCCTGTTACGTGCAACATCAGTCCATATGCTTTCAAGATAATTCGTTAAAATCAAACTGTAGGCATTTTTTGCCTCTTGCCAATCCTTCAATTGCTCATAGCATTGCCCTATATAGAATTGGGCGTAATCGGAATAGCCATATTGACTGTAATCTTCTATGAATTTCCTGTAGGCCTTAATTGCCTCTTCCCACATTTGCATTTTGCGACAACATTCGCCAATCTTAAATTGGGCGTTAGCCACAAATCTATTCTGGGGAAACTTCTGAATAAGATTCCCATATTCATCTATTGCCTTATTGTAATCTTTAAGTTTAAAGTGATATATGTCGCCCAGAAAATATAAGGCCTCGCCGGCCAGCCCTGATTTGGGATATTCTTCAATAATATTGAGCAAACTTTGAATGCTCTTTTCGTATTTGCCCTGTTCAAAATATTTCTCTCCAACAATATAACTATTTAATGCCTGGGGATATGTGAGATTATTTCTAACGAGCTCGACCCTCTCCTTAGCAATGGTCACCCATTTAGATTGGGGGTATTTCTTGAGCAACTTTTGATATAGTCTGCAGACTTTCTCATGGTCAAACTTCTCAAAGAAGAGAAGATTTCCCAACCTGAATAGACTCTCTTCGTGAAAAGGGTAATCCGAAAATTCCTTCAGTATCTCTGTATAGCATTCAATTGCTTTCTCGAGGTAATCCTTCCCGCGGTGTGGATTATTATGGTAAAACTGAGCCAGAAGCCACCTGCCCCAGGCTTTCACATCTTTATCCTTAGTCATCCTGATACATTCCTCGTATTCAGAAACCAAATGCCTTCTCTCACCTCCCATTTCTTTAGAAAAAGGTTTTATCCTTCCTTTTATTTTCTCTTCCACTTCCCTGTACTTTCTTTTCCGGGAAGCTGAGTGTGAAAGTCTTTTCAAAAAACTGTATAGTAGAATAAGGACACCAACTGCTACAACAGCAATTATTAACTTAATAATCATTTTCCCTTTTAATTATCCCCCCGATGAAATCGGGGGGACTCCAATTTTTTAAAGTGTATCTCTAAACCACTGAACAGTCTTTCCCAAACCAGCATCGAACCCCATCTCAGGTGAATAACGGAGAATCTTCCGAGCCTGAGAGATATCTGCCCAAGAATATCTCGCGTCACCCTTTCTCGGACTCTGATAAGTAGGCTTTATTCTGGTTTGGAGAATCCTATTCAGCCTCTGCAACAATTCATTTATAGTAACGCTTTTACCACAAGCAGTATTGAACACTCCTCCACATAATCCTCTCGCCTTATCCTTCTCTTTTGTTGCTTAATTACAGTTTTACTATTTTCTTACTTTCTATTCCTT
The DNA here is from genome assembly GCA_964550005.1 of uncultured Clostridia bacterium. Taxonomy (GTDB): domain Bacteria; phylum UBA6262; class WVXT01; order WVXT01; family WVXT01; genus CAZJWT01. The sequence goes on from CAZJWT010000005.1 coordinate 21,026, forward strand.
TAGTTGCATTTCTGGAATCGATAATGAGCCTTGCATACTCTACAATCTGTTTATAGTCATAGTCGCTATGGGCAGTAGTAATTACAATGCAATCAGCATTTCTTAAAGAACTTTTGGTCAGGCGAATTGATTTCAGTCCCTCTACTTGAGGCACATAAGGGTCGTTATAGACGACCTTCCCTCCTCTTTCTTTGAGAAGCCTCATAACCTCCAAAGATGGGGATTCCCGGGCGTCCGAAACATTGCTCTTGTAGGCTATCCCTAAAATAATGATTTTAGAACCTTTTATGCTCTTCTTTCTCTCATTCAGTGCAGCATCAATTTTCCCAACCAGAAACTCGGGCATTTTACTATTTATCTCACCAGCCAGCTCAATAAAACGGGCATAAAAGTTTAATGCTTTCAGTTTCCAGGAGAGATAGTGGGGATCTACGGGTATACAGTGGCCTCCTAAACCAGGGCCCGGATAGAAAGGCATAAAACCGAAGGGCTTTGTGCTCGCCGCATCTATCACCTCCCACGTATCCAATTTCAGCCTGTCGCAGATGAGGGCGACCTCATTAACCAATCCCACATTGACAATACGAAAGGTATTCTCCAGGAGTTTTACAATCTCTGCAGTTTCTGTCGTGGAGACAGTGACCACTCGCTCAACTATCTGTTTATATAGAAGGGAAGCGATTCTTATACATTTCATGGTAATTCCACTGACAATCTTCGGTGTATTCTTTAAGGTATACTCTCTATTGCCCGGATCAGTCCGTTCTGGAGAAAAAGCCAGATAAAAATCTTTTCCCACAATAAATTTTTTACTTGCCAATTTGGGCAGGATAATTTCCCTTGTCGTCCCGGGATAAGTGGTGCTTTCTAACACAATCAATTGCCCCTTGTGCAGGTATTTCGCTATTTCCTCCACCGCAGCCAAAATATAGGATATATCGGGGTCCCTTGTTTTACGTAAAGGCGTAGGCACACAGATGGCTACGGCATCTATCTCTTTCAAAACTGAGAAGTTACTGGTTGCCCTCATTCTATTCTTTTTTACCAATTCCTTTAACTCACTATCCTTTACATCCTGAATATAATGCTTTCCTTGATTAATCATTTTTACTTTATCTTTATCGATTTCAATTCCAGTGACATCAAATCCCGCTTTGCCAAATTCCACTGCCAGAGGCAATCCTACATACCCTAAACCGATAATCGCAATCTTTGCTTTGTGTTGGAGGATTTTCTTCTCTAAAAGCAGTTGATTTTCATTTCTATCCATATTAGGCTCCTTTTGTTATAATCTCAAATGTAACAGTCCCACCACCAGTGATTCCACGAGGGTTAAGACATTGAACGCAGGCTCTGCCCTCTTTGTTTGCCAATCCCAGAGTTTCAGGATTAACACCATTATATAAGGCTACATAATATGGCATAATGGAGGCCAGGGAATGCATACAGATATTGTCTGATTCCTTAAGATTTACCCGATATCCCTCATCCAGGATAATCTTTTGACCCACTTCATAGACGGGACATTTTCCCTCAATCTTTACTACTTTCACAACCAGTTTCCTGCCCATATCTTTCTCCTCTTCACTCACCATCGAAATATAGAATTATTGTAGGCACAGATTCAATCTCTGCAAAGTTTTAAATCCCCGTCGATGAATATTCGATGCCAGAGCTCAAGGTTTAAAAGTATCCACAGCCTATATCCGTGGTCCATTCTACCAAAAATGTGTTCATCCAGCAACTGCTGAATGGCATCTTTCTTAAAATATCCTCTCTCTATACATCTTTTATCTAAAAGCACCGCCTGGACATAACTTCTCAATTCTCGACGGAACCACTCACCAATCGGTAGCCCAAATCCCATCTTATCTCTGTGGAGTATCTTCCGGGGAAGTAGATTCTTCAGCGCTCTCTTTAAAATATACTTACTAGTAAATCCTTTCAATTTCAAATTGGATGGTATTTGGGCAGTAAATTCAATAAGCTTATAGTCGAGAAGTGGCGAGCGAGCCTCAAGCGAATTCGCCATCGTGGCTATGTCAATCTTTACCAATAAGTTTTCCGGCAAATAGGTCATAATGTCGGTATATAGAATCTTATCAAGAAATTCTTCACCATCACTCTGGTCAAAAACATCGGTCATATAATTAAAAGAATCAAAATTCTTAAACCTATTTCGTAGTTCTTCACTGTAGAGGTCTTGTTTCTCCTGGTCATCAAAAAAAGAGTGCCATTTAACATTGCGTCTCTCAGGAGAAAAGGATGACGCCTGGACAAATCGCTTCAACCTTCCGATTGCATCTTTTCTTTTTGCCGATTCGGGAAGATTACTTATTAGTCTTTTAATCATTACTTCCCTTATAAATTTAGGTATTTTTGTATAATAATTTGATAGTTTATTTGCCTTGTATCTATCATAACCAGCAAAATTTTCATCCCCCCCATCTCCATTTAAAGCAACTTTTACATATTTTCTGGTTTCTCGGGCAATGTAGTATGTGGGAATAGCCGATGGATCCGCAAAGGGCTCATTATAATACCATATTAATCGGGGAAGAATCTCAATCGCATTGGGTTTAACGATAAATTCAAAATGCTCGGTATGGAAATGGTCGGCGACAAAACGAGCATAGTGCAACTCAGAAAAAGATTGCTCATCGAAACCCACAGAAAAAGTCTTAACCGGCTTATCCATCAATTGACTCATCATTCCCACAACCGCCGAAGAATCGAGCCCTCCGGATAGGAACGCACCTAAGGGCACATCGCTGATTAGTCTCAACTTTGTGGATTCTTCAAGTAGATCAAGAATCTGCCGGGAATATTCTCTCTCATCGAGCTTCAATTTATTCTTATAATTTAGTTGCCAATAGCGCTCAATCTCGATATTTCCTTCCCGGTCACAGGTCATTATACTCGCTGGTGGTAGTTTCTTAATTCCTTCAAACATTGTAAGTGGACTGGGGACAAACTGGTATGTTAAATAATAATTCAGGGCATTAATATTCACTTCGCGTTTTAAGTCCGGATACTCCAGAATGGATTTTATCTCTGAAGCAAAAATTAAATTGCCTCTGTGAAGCGTGTATACCAGAGGTTTTTGACCCAGTCTATCCCGAGCTAAAAACAACAGTTGTCTACGACTATCCCATAAGGCAAAAGCGAACATTCCTCGCAGATGTTTAACACAGTCCGTACCGTATTCTTCGTAGAGATGAACGATTGTTTCCGTATCAGTCTCGGTATAGTAGTGATGCCCCTTTCTCTCTGTTTCCGCTCTCAACTCCTGGAAGTTATAGACCTCCCCGTTGTAAACAATCCAGATTTTCTCATCTTCACTATGTATCGGCTGATGTCCGGTCTCAAGGTCGATAATTGATAGCCTTTTTATTCCTAATCCTATCCCTGCCCCTTTCTCGTTATTGTCCATTCCTATGTAGTATCCTTCGTCATCCGGTCCGCGGTGTTCTAACACATTACACATCCTATGGAGGACTTCCCTATCAATATAAGCATCTCTACGGAAACTCAAGATTCCACAAATCCCACACATGTCAGTTTATCTCCCATTACCATCATTGTAGCAGCAAAGCGCAAGC
>CAZJWT010000005.1:24727-26549 GCA_964550005.1 uncultured Clostridia bacterium
TCAAGCTACCATTTCAAGATTATATTATCACAACCTAAGCCTTAAGTCAAAACCTGATTCCAGTAGGAAACTATTTGGGATTTATAACTCTCTACAGAAAATAGCTCTTTCCCAATTTTTTCAATTCCTTCCCGGTTAATATTATCTAAGAATTGGATCAGATCGTTTTTTTCTATGTTTAAATCTTCCAAATCTATCAATCTTCCTATGCCGTGCCGTTCAATGATTTCTTCTGTATCACCAATTCCCGAACTTATAATTACCGGTAACCCGCAGCAAAGATATTCGCCAAACTTTATTGGTGATGCTACATAATTCACTAAATTCTTCTCTCGCAAAAGAATACCTATATCTGCTGCATTTAGATAGTGTGGAACTTCCCCGTACGGCACAGAAGCTAACAGATAATCCTTTCTATCTATTCCATCAAAATACCTTCTGGCGTCAGAAATATTATTGGTCAAAAAGAGCAAGAGAGCTTCTGGAATCATCTCTTTTATCTTTTTGAAAAATGCAACCGTTACCTCTGGTAGTTGCCATTTTACAGTGCTTCCAGTATAGACGAAAACCATCCGTTTTTCAATACCCAGTTCCCTTCTTTTTATTACTCGTATTTCAGGATTGAAGAAAAACAATTTAGTATCAACTAAACTGGGAACGACGGCTATCTTATCCGGATTGATTGTATATATTTCTTCTAAGTATTTCTTAAACTTCCGGGAAACGCAAAAAATAAAGTCACTTTCCCTTACTACATAATCTTCTATCTTTCGAAATTCATACGCCCGAAAATTAAACAGGAAGTTCTTTATCAAATTTCCCTCTTTACCACAAAGTAGCGATTCTTGGGACACTAATCCCCGTAAATCAGAGATTAGAGGAATATCCTTACCTATCTTCTTCCTGGCCAATAGCCCTAAATAACCTCCCGCTGCGCCGTGACACTGAAGAATGTTGATTTTATCTAACCGATCATTGATGATTTTCCTTAAAGTATGCGATTCTATCTGCATTAGCGATCTTAGAATACGCGGTTTCTGGATCATAACCTCCATAGTCGTGAACTGACTCTTTATTCTATCCAGGTTCCTTTTGATTTCTGGGTCTATGGCTTTGGGAAATGGGAAGATAGATTGCTCTAAAACTATCAAACTAATATTTTTCACTGCATTTTTTACACCCGTCAACAAGCTCAAAACTTGCGAGTTGAAAGCTGTGGAATAAAATCCAGCATCAGAAATAAACCCTAAATTAATCCCTCTCGCCAGTTTCTGCATATTCTATTTTCCATTTAAAGTCTAAAGGCTGATCAGTTGCAATCCACCAGGTCAATTTCTTAACCGGGACCTTAACTCCATATTCTGGAGAATACCAAGCATCCTCTCGGTGTACTTCAATCCCACTTTCAAAAATTATTCTTATTCTTTTGTCTTTCTTTGTCTTTAGAATACTGGAGTCCTCAATTTCGATATCCGGATAGAGGATTAGTGACCATTGAAGTAGGTGCGCGCGAGAAAATTTGTTATTTAAATTATATACCCTGTCTTGAAATTCCCAGCGAAGATTCCTCTTATAAAACTTAATTCTTCTTTGATGAATTAAGTTATCTGGCAATCTGATGTATCCGTAATGTTCGCCAATAAATTCATCAAAGCTCTCATTTGTTTCCCATTTTATCACTTTCGGTTTAGCCTCTTCAACCATTGAAAAGAGAGTTAGGAAACGATTCTGTTCTTTTTCATCAATCATAACAGTATTATGGAATTGTGTGGAGCGAAATCTATCTCTCCACGCAGGATAAGAGGTATAAACATAGGTGCCC
>CAZJWT010000006.1:0-561 GCA_964550005.1 uncultured Clostridia bacterium
TGGCAGAGCGATAGCTCTGCTAAAGGCAAAGCTTACGCTTTGCCGCTACAAAAAGAAGCAAAGCTGGCGCTTTGCGGCTACAAAATAAAATTACGCCCATAAAGGGCTACACTACCAAAGAATTTTCAGCAATTAGGGCGACCACGGAGTGTCGCCCCTACATGATTATGTGAAAAATTTTTGATGGGGGTGGGTATGAGTCAATTGAAACTGGTGGTGATTCTAATTTTTGCTTTCCTATTGGTTTTACTTGCGGTGGTAAATCAACCGCAGGTGTCAATGAACCTTCTATTCTGGAAGACTCCAGAGGTATCCCTGATTGTGTTTGTCATTGCCTCAATTCTTTTGGGTGGGATATTTGCTACTATTTTGGGAACCGTAACCCAAATGAAACTCAAGAAGGACCTTACCAAGAGGGGAAAAGAGTTGAAGGAACTGAAAGAAAGAGTCGCCGAATTGCAACTTGCACCTGGTAAATTTCAACAATCAAAAGAAGAGAAGAGAACTTCTCCTGAGATGGAGCCGGAAGAATAATTGTGTTAAAGAATGAGATTGCTTCAC
>CAZJWT010000006.1:661-6907 GCA_964550005.1 uncultured Clostridia bacterium
TTCGTTCGCAATGACAGGTAGTCTGAGATTGCTTCACTTCGTTCGCAATGACAGGTAGTCTGAGATTGCTTCACTTCGTTCGCAATGACAGGCAGTATTCGTTCGCAATGACAGGTAGTATTTGTTGGCAATGACAAAGAGGGTTAGAAGTTTGAGTAAATTCAGTCCTTTAATGGAACAGTACCATAGAATCAGGAAAGAGTATCCTGACACTATTCTCTTTTTCAGACTGGGTGATTTCTACGAGATGTTTGGAGATGATGCCAAACTCGGCTCTAAGGTTCTGGAAATCGCCTTGACTTCCCGTCAGAAGGTTCCTATGTGCGGGGTGCCTTACCACTCTGCCAGTAAATATGTTGCTACTCTAATTAAAGCAGGATATAAAGTGGCGATTTGTGAACAACTGGAAGATGCTAAAGTGACAAAAGATTTAGTCAAGCGCGATGTTATAAGGGTTATAACTCCGGGGACAGTACTGGAAGAAAATCTCCTTCCCGAGAAAAGTAATAATTTCCTGGCGTCTATATATCTGGAAAGGCCAAATGTCAAGAGAGCTGGTCTTTCTTTTGTGGATATTTCAACTGGCGAGTTTCTGGCAACGGAACTTGAAGGGGAAAATATCCTGGAAGAGGTCTCCCTGGAATTGACTCGGCTTCCTGTAGCAGAGGTTCTTTTGCCGAAAGAGGAGGAAAGTAATGACGAGCTTCTCAATCTCCTGAAAAAGTATTCCCTTCCCGTAAACTATGTTGACGATTGGAACTTTATGAGGGAGAATGCCTACCAGAAATTGTTGAACCAATTCCAGCTCCATTCTCTGAAAGGTCTTGGTGTTGAGAATAGAGAACTGGCTATAAGCGCTTCGGGAGCGATTACAAGCTACCTGGAAGCTACGCAAAAGATGGCGCTTTCTCATCTCTTAAGACTAAAGTTCTATTCCAAAAGTGAGTTTATGGTTCTGGATGAGTCGACCAGGATAAATCTGGAGTTAGTGGCTAATGTGCAGGATAACTTGAAACAGGGTAGCCTTATCGGTGTTCTCGACTTGACCCAGACAGCGATGGGTGGCAGGAGACTTCGCCAATATATGATCGAGCCTCTTACGGATGTGGAGAAAATAAAAGCTCGTCAGGAGGGAGTTGAGGACTTCTTTTCCAATTCTATAAAGAGAGGAAAGATTCGGGAACTTCTCAAAAAGATTTTTGATCTGGAAAGATTGATAAGTCGCTTGTGTTGCGGGACGGCTAATGCCAGGGACATGGTCAGCCTCAAGAATTCACTTAAGATTATCCCCAAGATTAAGGAGTTGACAGGTGAATTCAAAAGCGAGATGCTCCGGGGAGTCTCCCAGGAACTGCACGACTTGAACGAGATAGTCAACTTGATTGAGAGTGCCATAGTTTCTGAGCCACCTCCCACACTCAAGGAAGGTGGCATTATTAACCCTGAATACGATGAAGAATTGAACAACCTCTACCAGATGGCGAGGGGAGGGAAAGAGTGGGTTGCCGAGCTTGAGGCAAAGGAGAGGAAGAGGACGGGGATAAATTCGCTGAAAGTTGGATATACGAGCGTCTTCGGATACTATATAGAAGTTACCAAAGCCAATTTAAAACAGGTACCCCAGGACTATATCAGAAAACAGACGCTAATTAATGCGGAAAGGTTCGTTACTCCGGAACTGAAAGAGAAGGAAACACTTATCCTCGGGGCAGAAGAGAGAAAGGTCGAACTCGAATATGAAATATTCCAGAAGGTAAGGAATATAGTAATTAGTGAAGCGAGAAAGATTCAGGAGGTGGCGAGAGCTATTGGCGAGATAGATGTTTTGACTGCTCTGGCTGAAGTAGCGGCAAACAGTAACTACACGAAGCCCACCTTGAATAATGGAGAGGTTATCTCCATTAAGGCAGGTCGCCACCCTGTTGTAGAAAAGATGCTGATTGGTGAGAAGTTCATCCCTAATGATACATATCTGGATGGGTCTAATAATCAAATCCTTATCATTACCGGTCCGAATATGGCAGGCAAATCTACATATATTCGCCAGGTAGCACTCATTGTTCTTCTGGCTCAGATGGGTAGTTTTGTTCCCGCTGAAGAAGCGACGATTGGCATAGTTGACCGCATCTTCACCCGCATTAGCACTAGAGATAGTATTGCCCGGGGCGAATCTACCTTTATGGTGGAGATGATTGAGACCGCCAATATCCTCAACAATGCAACTTCCAGGAGCCTTCTTATCCTGGATGAGATCGGTCGGGGAACATCCACATTTGATGGCATCAGCATTGCCTGGGCAGCTGTGGAGTATCTGAACGGAATGGCAAAGGAAACGCCTCCCCCTCGTGCACCTGAAGGGCCCTTAGGCCCCAGAACTCTATTTGCCACTCACTATTTTGAACTGACAGAGCTGGCACAGACCCTATCAGGAGTGAAAAACTACAATTTTGCTGTGAGGGAGTGGGGAGATAAGGTCATTTTCTTACGCAAATTGATGGAAGGTAGCGCGGATAAGAGCTACGGAATCCATGTAGCTCAGCTGGCAGGATTGCCAAAGGAGGTGTTGGAACGAGCAAAGGAGATACTTTACCATTTGGAGAAGAATTCTTACCGGGAAGACGGAATACCGAAATTGGCGAAAGTTGAAAAAGAGCCGAAGCAGCTCTCTCTCTTTACTGAAGCTGAGCACCGTTTGCTCAAGGAGTTACAGGGAATAAAAATAGAGGAGATGACGCCAATAGAGGCATTGAATAAACTACAGGAGTTGAAGAAGCAGATAAAGAAAGGGGGAATTGAATATGGAAAAGGAAAGGAGAAACTATAAACGAATTCCCGCAATATCAATGGTAAAGGAGGCGCTGTTTGAGTCCCCGGAATTGAAACTGAAGAGAGAAGTCCCGGCAATTTTATTCAATCTAAGTGCTGGTGGTATGGCGCTCATAACTTTTCTGTCCCTTCCTCGAGATGCTCTTATTTCTTTGAATTTCAACTTGGATGGACTGAAATTGAAGGATGTGGAAGGGCGAGTGGTGCGGGTTGAGGGGAGAAAGAAGACATATTTAATTGTTATTGCCTTCACCAAGATAACAGATGAGCTTAGAAAGCACATCAACACGATGGCGGATGCTTTCGACCTTTGCGAGACCAGAATATTGATGGGCGAGAAAGATGTATGTTCCATGCGATGTGCTTACTATGAACTGTGCAGCAAGCCCGCAAAAATGGTAGTTGACACAGATAAAAATTAAAGAATTTGGATTTTGGATTTTGAAATTTGGAATTTGAAATTTGAAATTTGGAATTTGGAAAAATGACTGGTAAAATCGAAATTTTATCTGAAGAAGTAATAAACAAAATAGCTGCTGGAGAGGTTGTAGAGAGACCAGCATCAATTGTCAAGGAACTGATAGAGAACTCTCTGGATGCCGGGGCAACGCATATTACCATAGAAATAAAAACAGGAGGAAAGAAATTGATCCGGGTAATTGACGACGGCTCGGGTATGTCGAGAGAAGATGCCGAATTGGCTCTCCAGCGTCACGCTACCAGTAAGATAAGGAAGTTAGAGGACCTTCAGTCAATTACGACTTTGGGTTTTCGTGGAGAGGCCTTACCCTCAATTGCTGCTGTAGCAAATTTGACTTTACTTACCACGTGTGAGGAGAGTCCTGTAGGTTGCCAGGTAAAAGTCAAAGGTAATTCCATTGAAGTTCTGGAAGCAGGATGCCCCCCTGGAACTACAGTAACAGTGGAAGACCTCTTCTTCAATGTCCCAGCTCGCCTTAAGTTTTTGAAGACGGATTCCACAGAGAGTGGCCAGATAACCAGGGTAGTTCAGAATTTTGCCCTGTCCCACCCCGCGATAAGTTTTGAATCAAAAGAGGACGGTCGGCATATTATAAAGAGTCTTCCTGGAGGTCAAACCCTACTTGAAAGAATCGCCTCTCTATACGGAAGTAATATTGTGGAAAACCTCGTTCCACTACAATTTGAACAAAAGTTCTTGAAAATTTCTGGTTTCATTACCAAACCAGCCATCTCTTACACTAACCGTCAACATCAGTTTCTATTTGTAAATCATCGCGGAATTAGTAGCCGATTAATCGGCCACGCTATTTGGGAAGGCTATAAAGATTTTCTGCCACCCTCCCGTCACGCAGCTCTTTTCCTTTCCATGGAGATTGAACCAGTTCTGGTCGATGTGAATGTTCACCCGACAAAAAAGGAAGTGCGTTTTGTAAACGAGCCGACAATCCACACAATTGTTATGCAGACTATCAAGCAGAGTCTGCATAAAGAAGTCACAATGGATAAGGAAAAAGAGAAGACTACTTATCCTGAAGGTTCTCCTTTTCAGAAAAGAAGGATTGAAGAGGCAATGAGAGACTATGTACTGAAAAGCCAGAGGTGGCAGGAATCAATTTCTCCAGAAGAACTCTTCAAGCCGAGGAAGTTCCAAAGCCCAGAGCCAGAAAAGAGGGTGGAGATAGAGAAGGAAGAGATGGTGGCGCTTGGACAAATAGATAACCTCTACATAATTGCCCGTAGTACAGATGGAATAGTAATCCTTGACCAGCACGCAGCGTGGGAGCGAATCCTCTATGAACAGCTGGAAAATGATTATAAAGACCAGAAAATAGAGTCCCAACTCCTCCTATTTCCCATCCAGATTGAGCTACCTCCCCACAATGTCCAGGTATTGATAGACAATATAGAGCTTTTCTCTAAATTGGGCTTTGAGGTAGAACAGTTTGGACGCTATTCTTTCTTAATTAAGGCCACACCTCATATTTTGGGGAAGGAAATTCAGAAACAATTTATCATTGACCTTATTGATGAGATTTCTGACGAAGTGAAAACAAAAGAAAGTAAAAGTATGGCAGTAGAAATTTCTTCTGCTATTTTCAAAATAATGGCTTGCCGGGGAGCAATTATGGCAGGGCAGAGCTTGAGCGATGAGGAGATGGCCGAAGTAGTGAGGAGACTCAATAGGTGCGACTCTCCCCATATTTGCCCCCATGGCAGACCGACAATGATTAAACTGACCAGAGAAGAGCTGGATAGAAAGTTCAAAAGAAGCTGATACCCCTCAGCTGTATCCTCTCCTCTTAGGGGAGAGGGTGGGAGTGAGGGGAATTGTAGCGGTCCCGATAAATCGGGACTAATGGCGGGCTCAATAAATTGAGCCCCTACAAATAGCGAAGGCAAAGCTTACGCTTTGCCACTACATTTTTCAATATGCCTCCGATTTCATCGGGGGACTCCAGAATCATAGGAGTGCTCCTGAAAGGGAGGAAGCCTGCTCAGTTACTCAAATATGCAAAAGGTGATAATTGTGCTACTTGGACCAACTGCGTCCGGAAAGACCGAAGTTGCCTCATCTTTAGCTAAGGAGGTTAACGGCGAAATTATTTCTGCCGATTCGATGCAAGTATACAAATATCTTAATATTGGGACCGCCAAGCCTCCAAGAAAAATAAGACGGATTATTCCTCATCATCTCATCGATATCAAGTATCCGGATGAGGAGTTCAGCGCTGGCGAATTCCAGTGGAGAGCAATCAGGACTATTAATAGGATTTTCAAGAAAGGAAAACTGCCTATTCTGGTTGGTGGCACTGCCTTATATATTCGCACCATAACTGATGGTATCTGTCCCATTTCCTCCAGTAATGATAGAATCAGGAAACATTTTTCTCAGCTCGCTAAAAAGTATGGCAGTAGTTACCTCTATAAGAGACTGGAGAGAATCGATAAAAAGGCTTGTGAGAAAATTCACCCAAATAATCTAAACAGAATCGTTCGTGCCTTAGAAGTCTACTCTTTGACTAAGATTCCATTCTCTGCCTGGCAGAATAGAAGATACCCTCTTTCCTATCCAATAATTATATTCGGTCTCAATTGGGAAAGAAACCTCCTCTACGAGAGAATTGGTCGTCGCGTGGATGAAATGGTAAAGGAAGGACTGATACGGGAAGTTCAGAAGTTGTTAAGAAAGGGCTATTCTAAGAAGCTCAACTCCTTACAGGGTTTGGGATACAGGCAGGCGATAGAGTTTTTAGAAGGGAAACATGACCTGGAGAGGATGAAGTATCTGATTGAAAGGGATACCCGTCACTATGCAAAAAGGCAACTGACCTGGTGGAGAAGGGATGGCCGAATCCACTGGATTGAGATGGAGGAAGGGAAAAAGGCAGAGGAAGTTGCTCGGAAGATAGAAAGTATTTGTCAAAAAGAGCATTTTTT